>JASEGZ010000005.1 GCA_030018935.1 Syntrophales bacterium | reverse complement strand
AAAATAGCATGTCTAACCAGCTAACTTTATTTGACTTTTAATTGGACACTCATGGCCCAAACTATTTATAACAGGGTTAGCATAAGTTTCTTTCTTATTGACACTCAAGCTTTCTCAGCATATACTTTTCCCCAAGACAGTTCCCTATTAAAAGATCCCAGACGAAGTGGGTTCATTTCGGTAACGGTTACAAAAAAATCTTGATTCGCTGCTGAGGTCCAGTTTTACTTTTCAAAGATTTCGCTATGCTAATGTGAAAAGGAGGGGCGATGTAGGCATGGGAACGATAAACGTAGCAATCATTGGCGTGGGAAATTGCGCCTCTTCCCTGGTTCAGGGCGTTTACCATTATAAAAATGCTAAGGAAGAAGAGTTTGTCCCGGGATTGATGCATGTTAATTTGGGAGGCTACCATGTTTCCGATATCAATTTCGTAGCCGCATTTGATATTGATAAAAACAAGGTGGGGAAGGACTTAGCTGAGGCTATCTTCACACCGCCTAACAACACTATTAAATTTTGTGATGTGCCCAAAACAGGTATCCCCGTTCACCGTGGCATGACCCATGATGGATTGGGCAAATATCTATCCCGCATTATCACCAAAGCGCCAGGGGCCACGGCCGATATCGTGGGCATCCTCAAAGATACCAAAACCGATGTAGTGCTTAGTTTTCTGCCCGTCGGGAGCGAAATGGCCACTAAGTGGTATGTAGAACAGATACTGACCGCCGGCTGCGGCTTTATCAATTGTATGCCTGTTTTCATTGCCAGGGAGTCCTACTGGCAAAAAAGATTTGCCGAAAAAGGTTTGCCCGTGATAGGCGACGATATTAAATCTCAGGTTGGAGCTACCATCATTCATCGCGTTCTAACCAGGCTCTTCCGCGACCGAGGTGTCAAACTGGAGCGGACTTACCAGTTAAATTTTGGCGGTAACATGGACTTTTATAATATGCTGGAACGTGAGCGCCTCGAATCCAAGAAAATATCCAAAACCAATGCTGTTCTCTCACAGCTCGACTATAATATCGGCAGTGATAACATCCATGTTGGCCCCAGTGATTACGTGCCCTGGTTAACAGACCGGAAATTCTGCTATATAAAAATGGAGGGGCGTACTTTTGGCGATGTGCCGCTAAACCTGGAACTGAAGCTGGAGGTATGGGACAGCCCCAATTCCGCAGGGGTTGTTATAGATGCCATAAGATGCTGTAAGTTAGCTCTCGAACGTGGTTTAAGTGGCGCTATGGTGGCCACTTCGGCTTACTTTATGAAATCCCCGCCGATTCAATATTCTGATGACGAAGCTCACTTAAGAACTGAGGCATTTATCACAGGAAAAGAACAGGAAGGGCCAATCACCTTGCCCGAAAAGTAGCCTGTCTGAATACCTTATTAAAAAGGGTTCGAGGGTTCACCTGCAAAAGAAGCGTTGTGCTGACCGGACAAAATGGTGAATTTAGATCAGTGGAGAAAAAAAGCCGGCCTGCTAATCACTACCCCCCTGGTGCAAGTTCTGGGTAAAAGCAGACTAAAACCCGATACTCTTACTTTCACCGGTCTAGTGATAAGTTTTGGAGCAGCTTACTTTCTTGCCAGGGGAGATTTTTTTTCTGGTGGGGTTCTGGTTCTCGTCTCCGGCTTATTTGATCTCGTGGACGGGGCACTGGCCCGTTTTAACAACCAGGCTACAAAGTTCGGCGCCGTCCTGGATTCCACGTTTGACCGTCTCTCTGAAGCAGTAATACTTTGCGGCTTAGTGATCTGGTATATACCAACGGTGAGCACTCTGGGAATTGTCCTTATTTTTGCTGTCTTAATCGGCTCTTTTCTTGTCAGCTATATAAAGGCCAAGGCAGAGGGCCTGGGTTTGGCATGCCAGGTTGGTTTGTTTACCAGAGCGGAAAGGGTTATAGTATTAACAGTGGGTCTGCTTTGCGGTCAGGTTTTGATTACTCTATGGATCTTGCTTGTCTTTGTCTATGTCACTGTAATTCAAAGGCTACTTTATGTAAAGAAGGAAAGGGCTAAAAGATAAGGTTCTTTTCCTGTTCGTTATAACCGTAGCTTTCAGGGAAGTTCTTCCTCACTTGCGATAAAGAGAGGAAAGTTACAGAATCTTGCGGAGGAATTGGCCGGTGAGGGATTCTTTTACCTCTGCTACCTCTTCGGGCGTGCCGGATGCCACAATCTGGCCGCCACGGGGTCCCCCCTCCGGGCCGAGATCAATGATATAGTCGGCGGATTTGATGACATCCGGGTTGTGTTCAATGACGACTACTGTATTCCCCATATCCACCAGTCTCATCAGGACTTCGAGAAGTTTCTGAATATCGGCAAAGTGAAGACCAATGGTCGGCTCGTCAAGAATATAAAGGGTGTTGCTGTTCATTCGTTTCCCTAACTCTCTTGAGATCTTGATCCTCTGGGCTTCCCCTCCCGACAGGGTCGTCGCCGATTGACCCAGCCTGACATACCCGAGACCGACGTCGAAAAGGAGTTGAAGCTTAGACCTTATGGCGGGAATATTCTCAAAGAAGGAGATGGCCTGCTTGACCGTCATCTCGAGGACATCGGCAATACTCTTATCCTTGTATTTGATCTCGATGGTATCCTGATTGAATCTTCTCCCGTGACAGACGTCGCAGGTTACATAGACGTCGGGGAGAAAATGCATCTCGATCCTGAGCAAACCGTTTCCCTCACAGGACTCACAGCGACCGCCCCTGACATTAAAACTGAAACGGCCGGGCTTATAGCCCCTGATGCGTGATTCGGGAAGGCCGGTGAAAAGGTCCCGGATATAGGTAAATGTCCCGGTGTAAGTGACAGGATTTGAACGGGGGGTACGTCCTATGGGCTGCTGGTTCATCATGATGACCCTCTCGATCCCACCGAGGTCTCTGACCCGCCTGATCTTCCCCATGCCACCCTTCTGCCTGTTCAGCCTCCGGGCAAGGACCTTATAGAGGGTTTCAATAACCATCGTACTCTTTCCCGAACCGGAGACACCGGTCACGGTGGTAAAAACGCCCGCCGGGATCTTAATGTCTATACCTTTCAGGTTGTGTTCAGAGGCCCCTTCGAGGATGATAAACCGATCGGGAATGGACCTTCGCCTTTTCGGGACGGGGATAGACAACCTCCCGGTCAAATACATCCCGGTCAGCGATTTATCACTCTCACATATCTCCTCCGGTGTCCCGTGGAAAACAACCTCCCCTCCATCTAACCCGGCACCTGGCCCCATATCAATAATATCATCCGCGGACATCATCATCTCCGCGTCATGTTCCACAACCAGAACAGTATTGCCCATATCCCGGAGTCGCTTGAGAGTTGAGATGAGCCTGATGTTATCCCTCTGGTGCAGGCCTACCGTCGGTTCATCAAGTACATAGAGCACCCCAACCAGCCCGGAGCCTATCTGGGTTGCAAGCCTGATACGCTGCCCCTCTCCACTGGAAAGGCTATTAGTTGACCGATCCAGACTGAGATAATCCATGCCCACATCCAACAAAAATCGGAGTCTCTCCTTAATCTCTTTGAGAATTCTTTCCGAAACAACGGCCTCCTGATGGGAGAGGGGAACTACATCAAAGAACCCGAGACACTCACCGATGGGCATCCGGCAAAGATCGTATATACTTTTACCCGCCACGGTTATAGAAAGGCTCTCCCTCTTCAGTCTGGCTCCGGAGCATGTGGGACACTCCCGTAAATTGATGTAACGCGCCAGTTCCCTCCTGACCGCATCGGAGTTTGTTTCCCGCCACCTGCGGTCAAGCTGGTTGAGTACCCCTTCAAAAGACTTGCTATAAAAGAATCTTTGACCGCTCCTGTCCAGATAAAATTTGATCCTTTCCTCCTCCGAACCGTATAAAAGGACGGTTTGCACCACCTTCGGTAGTTGATTGAAGGGGGTGTTAATGTCAAACTGGTAGTGCCGGGATAGGGCGTCCAACATCTGATAATAATGGGTAGAATTTCGACCTGCCCAGGGGTCAATGGCCCCTTGCCTAATCGAAAGCCCTGGATCCGGGACAACCAGATTTTCGTCAAAATACATCTTACTGCCCAGTCCTCCGCAGTCCGGGCAGGCACCGTAGGGGCTGTTGAAAGAGAACATCCGGGGACTCAACTCCGGGATGCTGATACCACACTCGATACAGGCGTACCTTTCACTGAAAAGCACCTCTCCCCCATTTAAAAGATCAACCCTGACGAGCCCATCGGAGAGGCCGGAGGCGATCTCAAGGGAATCTCTCAGGCGCTTCCGCATCCCCCCTTTTACGACAAGCCTGTCAACAACGACATCAATGTCATGACGTTTATTCCTGTCGAGGACGATATCTTCGGTAAGTTCCCTCATTTCTCCATCAACACGCACGCGGGCAAAACCCTCCCTCAGGAGTTTCCTCAGTTCCTTTTGAAATTCCCCCTTCTTTCCCCTGACGATGGGAGAGAGAATCCCGATCTTTGTATTTTCGGGAAAGGCAAGGATGCTCTCCACCATCATGTCTATGGTCTGGGACTTGATTTCCCTCCCGCATTGCCAACAGTGGGGTATGCCTATGCGAGCATAGAGGAGGCGAAGGTAGTCATAGATCTCGGTGACTGTTCCCACGGTCGAACGGGGATTCTGACTTGCCGTTCTCTGTTCGATGGCAATGGCAGGAGAGAGGCCCTCAATTGATTCAACCTCAGGTTTGTCCATCTGACCGATGAACTGCCGGGCGTAGGTAGACAGCGATTCCACATAACGCCTCTGTCCTTCGGCATAGATGGTATCGAAGGCAAGGGATGACTTACCGGAACCGCTGACACCGGTGATGACAACAAGCTTATCCCTCGGTATCTCTATATTTATATTCTTTAGATTGTGTTGGGAGGCCCTTTTGATTTTTATATAATTCATGCGTAATTACTCAGGAGTCAGAAGTCAGGAGCCAGAATCCAGAATAAAAGAGTGTATGCCTCTATCAACTTACTGACTTCTTCTTTATCCTCCCTGCGTTGTCTCGAATTTTGTGTTTTGGTCATTTGATATTGTTTAACACTTATACTCCATCGGTGTGAAAATCCTTAGCGGGCTTTCTTTTCATACTGGCTCCTGAATTCTGGCTCCTGGCTCCTAAGTAGTTCCTAAAGTTTTATCTCAATGTGAGATTTCGCTCTCAATTCTCCGATCCATTCTTCGTACTTCTTATCCATTTTTTCATCCTCTATCTTTTCTTTGATCTCTTCACGGACGGATTCGAGGGGCTTAATCCCCCCTCCTCTCTTATCAACAACCCTGATGATATGAAAACCCATGGGGGACTCAATTATATCACTGATCCCATCTTTTCCCAGGCTGAAGGCCACCTCTTCTACTGCGGGGATCATCATCCCCCTCTCAACAAAACCGGTATCGCCACCTATGGCCGCGGCAGGTCCTGTCGCATAGGTTGCCGCGACAAGGTCAAAGGATTCCGCCGTATTTATCTGTTTGCGGATCATTTCGGCATTGGCCCTAAGCCTTGCCCTCATCTCCTGATCACAGTCCTTCGGAATTGGAATAAATATCTGCTTAACCCGGACCGCTTCTCTGCCCTCATAATCCTCCCTGTGCTTACGGTAATACTCACCTATTTCATCTTCACTAACCCTAACCTTGGGCCTCAGCTCCCGCCTGATGAGTCTCATCCTGGTCATCTGATCTCTGATCTCTTTCCTGTAGGCATCAAAACTGGACCCTTCCCTGACAAGGATTTCTGTAAAATCCCCTATCTTGATATTTCTTTTGCCGAGGATGTCTTTGATTGTTTCCATAACCTCCTCATCTTTGACGACAATCCCCGCTTTTTTCGCCTCCTGTTCGATCAGGTGACCATCAATCAGCTTATTCAACATGGCGACTTTAGCCTCGGCAACAACACTGTCCTTATCCCGACTCGTGTAAGATTCTTCTATCTTTTTCCGGTATGACTCCAGGGCGCTGTTCAAATCGAACATGGTGATAACCTCATCATTTACAATGGCCACGATTCTGTCTGCAATTTCGGCATATACCGAAGTAGTTAGAAAAACCGCAAAAGAAAGAACCACCCAGGTCTTTAATGTTTTTCCTGTCATTTTCCCACTCCCCCCTTCATCAATAAGTCCTACGTCTTACGTCTTACGTCCTATGTCTTTTATATTATGACATACGACTTACGACATACGACTTACGACTTTATCAGTTCATCAATGCCTGTAACAGGCCTTTCGCATGTCTGATAATTTCATCCCCTGTCAGAGACGGCATGGGAACATAGAGTTTGAAATCGGAAGTCAGTCTCATCCCCTTCATCCTTTTCCGGGAGAGCTCGACGATTTTGGCCGCTTCCACGGGAGAAGTCTCCTGGAAAAGGATGAACATGGTCTTCCCGTCATACCCCATCTTCTTGCTCTTGAGATGCTTCAGGATGTTCCTGAGGCTGATCACCTCTAACAGGTTCGCAAGTTCAGGTGGTATGAATCCATAGCAGTCTATCAATTCTTCTTTAATCTCAGACAGTTCTTCATCCGTTGACGCCAGGGACAACCTCTTGTAGGTGACAAGCCTCCTTACGCAATCGGTCATATAGTCCTCAGGAATAAAGGCAGGCAGACCGAGATTAATCTCCGGCTTTACCTCCTCTTCGATCACCTCCCCCTTCAGTTCTCTGATGGTCTTTTCCATCAATTCGGTATAAAGTTCATAGCCAACAGCCGAGATGTGCCCCGATTGAGAGGTGCCAAGGATATCCCCTCCCCCTCTGATATTCAGGTCATTCATGGAAATGCGGAAACCGGAGCCGGCCTCGGAAAAATCCATGAGCGATTGCAGTCTCTTCCTCGCATCCGGCAGGAGCATCACTCCCTTAGGTATCAGAAGATAGGCATACGCCTCCTCCTTCGACCTCCCTACCCTTCCCCTGAGCTGGTATAGCTGGGAAAGGCCAAACCGGTCGGCCCGATTGATGATGATGGTATTGGCCGTGGGGATATCAATGCCGGAGCCGATGATCGTCGTGCAAACCAGAACATTGTAGTCTCCCCTGATAAACTTTGCCATCGTATCCTCTGTCTCTTTTCCCTTCATGCGGCCATGAACAACAGCGACGCTGGCCTCAGGAACGAGCCTTTCCACAAACCGCGCCGCGGTGAATATGGATTGTACCCGGTTATGGAGAAAGAAGACCTGCCCATTTCTCCTGAGTTCTTCCCGGATTGCCTCTCTTATCACGTCTTCATTAAATTCAAGCACATAAGTCTTGATAGAAAGGCGATCCTTGGGAGGGGTATTGATGACAGACAGATCACGGATACCGACAAGCGAAAGATGCAGACTCCTCGGGATGGGGGTTGCTGTCAGGGTAAGGACGTCAACGAGAGTGCGGAGCTTCTTCAATTTTTCCTTATGAGTTACCCCGAAACGCTGTTCTTCGTCTATAACGACAAGGCCTAAGTCTTTGAAGGCAATGTCCTTCTGCAGGATCCGGTGGGTGCCGATAATGATATCCATGGTCCCCTTTCTGGTCTCCTCTATGATTTTCTGTTGCTCCTTCTTCGTTTTAAAACGATTCAGGACCTCAACACAAATGGGATAATCGCTCAATCTGCGGGAAAATGTCTGGTAGTGCTGCTCGGCAAGGATCGTCGTGGGAACTAAAACAGCGACCTGTTTCCCATCCATGACGGCCCGAAAAGAGGCCCGCAGGGCCACCTCGGTCTTACCAAACCCGGCATCGCCGCAGATCAATCTGTCCATAGGTCTGGCACTGCCCATGTCAAGACAGACATCCTCAATCGCCCTGTCCTGATCGGGTGTCTCCTCAAACTCAAAGGTGGAAGAAAATTCATTGTAAATCCTGTCAGGTAAAGAAAAGGGTTGCCTTTCCATCACCGCCCTGGCGGCATAGACCGAAACAAGCTCTTCGGCAACCTCTCTCACCGATCTCTTGACCCTTTCCTTTACCGACTCCCAGGAAGTCCCCCCTAATCTATCAATCTTCGGCACATAACCTTCCTGGCCGACGTACCTCTGTATCCGGTCGAGACGGTCTACCGGTATATAGAGTTTATCTCCTTCCTGGTACTCAACAAGGAGGAAATCGTTGATAATACCGGTCTTACCGACGGTAAGTTTCTGAAGTCCCCGATAGGTCCCGATGCCGTGGTCGGTATGGACGACATAATCTCCCTCCTTAAGCTCACCAAAGGATTGAAGAAAATACCCCTCTCTGGCTGGCCTTCCCCGCCTTCTCGCCACCTTTTTACCGAAGATATCCTCTTCACTGATCACCACCAGTTTCAGGCCGGGGAAGTGAAACCCCGCGGTTATCCTACCCTCTCTGAGGACGAGACGTCCCTTGCCGTCATGTTGAAGAACCTCGGCCAGGAAGGGAAGAGGGTGAGCGTGGGGCTGGCTGACGGGAAGGGAGTATTGCGCTAAAAGATAGGACATCCTCTGGGTTCTCTCCTGGCCCGCACAGAGAAGGGTCACCAGATTCCCCTCTTCAAGCCACCCCTTGATCCTTTCCACGAGGGGGGTGAGAAGTCCCTCCTCCTCACCCCGTGTCTTCATTGCTTCCTTCCATTCCACATCCGCATCCATGAGAAATTTCACCTGTGCGGCAGGGTGGTCACCCTCACCAGGACCGCCGAGGGCCAGGCCTTCGAGATATATCTGCTGGAAATCCTCATAGCACCGGAGGAGTTTCTCCCCCGTCAGACAAGAAGATTCCTTGCCCAAGTAAAATTTCCCCTCACTGCCGGCCTTCATTAAGAGACGGTCTATTTCATTTACTATTCTCTCTTCAGAGGACCGTAAGGCCAGGAAATCATCAAAAACGATACCAGTACCCCGGGGCATGAAGTCAAACAATGTTCCGAGCGTATCATGATCCTCCAGGTTTTCATTATTGGTAAAGGATTCGTAAAAGAGAGGAAGGAACAGGGGATTTATCGAAGATACCATGCCATTTTCCATCATCTCCACGGGGCGGTGTTTCATTATCCCCTGGAGTTCCAGTTCATTCGCCCTGTGTCTTATATTTCTTATGGCCTGTTGCTTCCTCATGGGAGTCAGGATGACCTCTCTTGCCGGAGTAATGGTAAATTCTTCCAACTTCCCCGTGGATCGCTGTGATGCGGTATCAAACTCCCTGATTGATTCCACCTCGTCCCCCATGAACTCCATCCGGACAGGTCTCGCCGCCTGGGGAGGGAAAACATCAATTACATAACCCCTCAGGCTGAATTCACCCTTTCCCTCCACGAGGGGCGCCCTGCTGTACCCTCCAGCAAACAATTTTGCTACCAGCTCCTCCCTTTCGATGACATCCCCCACAGAGATGAATTCAAGATAACTCTCGAAGACATTTTCGGGGATAACCCTCTGCATCAGGGCCTTTAAGGGCGCTACGACTATCGCCGCCTCTCCTAATAACAACCGGTAGAGTACATCCATCCGCCGTAATTCCACTTCCCTCTGGAAAGTAAACAGGTCAAGGGAAATAGTATCCCAGGGGGGGTAAAGGGATACCTTGTCCTCTCCCAGAAAAAAAGAAATGCCCTGATAGGTATCCTTCGCTTCTCTCTCCGTAGGAGTGACCACGAGCAATGACTTATCAATACGTCTGAAAAGGATGGAAAGGAGGAGGGATTTTGCCGCGCCCTGAAGACCACCGACCCTTATCTTTTTTTCTCCACCACTGATCCTGTCAAACAGGGCATGGAAAGCAGGATCAGATATGGTATACTTTTTCTCAATAATCTTCCTCACCTTGTAAACAACCCAACTCTTGATAAAATCAGGGATATTGTTGAATTTTGTAATTTATAATACAAACATGATTTATTCAAGGATAAAAACATCTCTCCGATTACGTATTGACAGGGTAAATCATTTAAGATATTTTCTATAGATGCTCTGTCAGAAATTGAACCGCTATTACAATTATTACAATCGTTACTACAATAGGGAAAAATGATCACTGTTGAAGACGCCCTGAACCGTATTCTTAAAAACATTGCCCCTCTCGGTCTGGAGAAGGTCAGTCTCCTGGATGCCCTGGGAAGGGTTATCGGTGAGGATATATACGCCATACGTAACATCCCGCCGAAAGACAACTCGGCTATGGACGGCTATGCCCTCCGCTGGAAGGACACCCTGGGGGCGACAAGGAAAAACCCGGTTACCCTTGATGTCATCGAAGATATCCCCGCCGGTTATATTCCCCGGAAAAGTGTGGAACCTGGTACTGCATCCAGGATCATGACCGGCGCTCCTGTACCGGAGGGAGCGGATGCCGTCATCAGAATGGAAGATACGGAAAGGGATGGACAGAGGGTAAAGGTCTATGTACAGACCGAACAGGGACAGGATATCAGGTATGCGGGAGAGGATGTCAAAGAGGGAGAGCTGGTCATCTCACGGGGAGAGATCGTAAGACCGGCAGAGGTAGGCATGCTGGCCGCTCTGGGTCGTTCCTTTATATATGTTTATCAGAGGCCCCTTGTCGCCATCCTGTCCACCGGTGACGAGCTGGTTGACATTGACGAAATACCATCGCCATGGAAAATCATCAGCAGCAACAGCTATTCCCTTACCGCCCAGGTGATGGACTGCGGTGGCATCCCACTGCATATCGGGATAGCAAAAGATACGAGGGAAGACTTGGTCGCCAAGTTCCGGGCTGCCCTCCGGGCAGATATCATCATTTCATCCGGCGGGGTCTCGGTGGGAGATTACGATCTCGTGAAAGATATCATGAAGGAAGTGGGAAACGCCATGGAATTCTGGCGTGTGGCAATGAGACCGGGGAGACCCCTTGCCTTTGGCGCCATGGAGGGGATTCCGGTTTTTGGATTACCCGGCAACCCGGTATCGTCAATGATCTCCTTTGAACAGTTTGTCAGGCCCTCTATACTCAAGATGATGGGCCATAAAAACCTGTTTCGCAAGACGATCAAGGCCTGTCTTCACGAAGATATCACAAAAAGCAAAGGGGTGAAACACTTTATCAGGGCCAGGGTCAAATACGAAGGGGGAAGATATACCGTCAGCACCACAGGTGAACAGGGTTCTGGCATCCTGAAGTCTATGGTCAGGGCGAATGGACTCATCATCCTGCCTGAGGATATAGCATCGGCCAGAAAGGGTGATGAGGTGACAGTGCAGTTGATTGATACTTCTCTCGAACAGACAGCTCAGCCTGGATACCTATAATGCAAGCGTTCAGCCCTCAGCGATCAGTAACCCCTCGTATTTTTTTGTTTTCGCTGAAAACTGAAGGCTGATAGCTGAACGCTTACCCTATAACCATTTGCAAAAAGTTCTTTACATCCTGCGTGGAAGTGCCAAGGTCACTGGTGGGCCTCCTGGACTTCAAATCCAGTGTGGGGCGCTAAAACCGTCCCAGGTGGGTTCGATTCCCATGCACTTCCGCCAGTAAATATTCTGAAGAGATTTTCGACTAACTGACTCCCCCCTGTTTAACATCAGGCTCTTCCTCTTTATATTCAATGCGGGGGAAAAGGGCATCGGCACGTTTCAGAGCATTCCCGGCCGGGAGGCCACCCCAGCTACGGATACTTTTGAAATCCTGGGTCTTGATGTCCTCAATTCCGATTTGCTCCATTATCTTCTTTGCTGAATCCGGCATAAACGGCAAAATAAGAACGGCAATGATACGGAGGGACTCTAACAGGTTATAGATGACCATCTCCAGCCTGTCCCTCTGGGAGGGGTCTTTCGCCATCGTCCAGGGCTCTCTTTCCACAATGTACCTGTTTACCAGATTGATGAATTCCCAGGTGGCAATCAATGCCCTGTGCAGGGAGATCTCCGCAAAAAAGTTTTCTGCCTCGGCTACAGCTTTCCCTGCCGCCGCAAAGAGCGGCCTGTCTTCCCCGGAAGGGATAGGGACATCAGGTATCTTCCCGCCACAGTATTTTATGGCCATGGCCATGATCCTGCTCACCAGGTTACCAAGGTCATTGGCCAGATCGGCGTTGATCCTTTTAACAAAGCTCTCCTCATTAAAGCTTGCATCAAGGCCAAAGACCATTTCCCTCATGAGAAAATAGCGAAAAGGCTCCAGCCCGTATCTATCCTTCAATGCCAAGGGGTGTACCACATCGCCCAGGCTTTTGGACATCTTGCCTTGGCCGATATTCCAGTAGCCATGCACATTAAGATGGCGGTAAGGTTCGATGCCCGCTGCCTTAAGCATAACAGGCCAGTAGATGCCGTGGGGTTTCAGTATATCCTTCGCGATCAGGTGCTGGGCATGAGGCCAGAATATCCTGAACCTTTCCCCATCCGGCCAGCCCAATCCCGTGATATAATTGATGAGGGCATCGAACCAGACGTATGTCACGTAATCTTCATCGAAGGGAAGGGTGATTCCCCAGCTCAGCCTTGTCTTCGGTCTCGAGATGCAGAGGTCCTCGAGCGATTCTCGGAGAAAGGCAAGGACCTCATTCCTGTATCGCTCCGGTCTGATAAAATCAGGATGGTCTTTGATGTGTTGAACGAGCCAGTCCTGATATTTGCCCATCCTGAAGAAGTAGTTGCTCTCTCTACGGTATTCCGGCACGGTCTGGTGATCAGGGCATTGACCATCCACCAGTTCTTTTTCCATATAAAACCGCTCACAACCGACACAGTAGTGTCCCTCATATTCCCCGAAATATATATCTCCCGCATCGTAAACCTTCTGCAGGATCAGCCTGACCGTCTCGACGTGATTGGCATCGGTTGTCCTGATGAAATAATCGTTGCTGATGCCAAGTTCCGACCAGAGATTTCTGAACTGATTGCTAATGCGGTCTGCAAATGTCTTTGGGGTTTCATTCGCTTTTCGGGCAGCCTGGGCGACTTTGTCACCGTGCTCGTCTGTGCCGGTCAGAAAAAACGTTCTGTAACCGGAAAGGCGGTAATACCTTGTCAGGACATCGGCGGCAATGGTGGTGTAGGCATGACCAATATGAGGAGAGGCATTGACATAGTATATCGGCGTGGTGATAAAAAATACTTTCTCCATAAAAACTCTTTTGTAAGGGCTAAAGATCTTTGTAACTATTCAGGCACAAAGGGGCAAAGGCACATAGGCACAAAGTTCAAAGGAATACGATCGGAACGCATGATACAACCTGTCCAAATACCGCCTTGTAAACATCTTATAGGAACTTAATCAACTCATTCTCTTCAGATCTCTTGACTTTGTGCCTTTGGTGCTCTCAAACCTTTGTGCCTACCTGAGTAGTTACAGATCTTTCACATTGACGGCAATCTCTTTACCATTTTCCAGCTCTACAATAATCTCATCCCGGAGGACGTTTTGCCTGACGACCTTGCCACGTCCCCCGCTAGTCTGGAGCATTTTTCCACATTTCGGCATATTCTTTTTCATATCCTGATAGACATCGTACTCAAAGGACATACAGCACATGAGTCTCCCGCAAAGCCCCGAAATCTTCTCTATATTCAGAGACACACCCTGTTCTTTTGCCATCTTGACTGAAACCCGATCAGGATTATAGTGTGAACCGGCGCAGCAGACCTCTCTGCCGCAGACTCCTATCCCTTT
The DNA here is from genome assembly GCA_030018935.1 of Syntrophales bacterium. Lineage (NCBI taxonomy): Bacteria > Pseudomonadati > Thermodesulfobacteriota > Syntrophia > Syntrophales > Syntrophales bacterium. The sequence continues at coordinate 59,946 of JASEGZ010000005.1, read as the reverse complement.
GATAATACAGGCCTCATGTCTGGCGCCAATCTGCCTTAACTCAATTCTGGTCTTGAACTTTTGCACCAGATCCCTGACGAGTTCCCTGAAATCAACACGGTTTTCCGCAGTAAAGTAGAACATCACCTTGCTTCTATCAAAGAAATACGTCACATCTATCAGTTTCATGGGAAGGTTTCTCGCCTTGATCCTTTCCAGGCAGAATTGGCGGGCAACTTGTTCTAACTCCCGATTATCTTCTTTAACCTTCAAATCTTTTCCTGTAACTTTACGGACAACATCCTGAAAGTTGATCGGTGCTTTATAGATGGGCACAGACCTCACATCTGTCACAACCCTGCCGATTGCCGGTCCATTATCGGTATTGACAATTACCTCATCTTTCTTTTTCAGCAAAAGACCAGAGGCATTAAAGAAGCGTACCTTCCCCCCCTTATCGAACTTTACACCAACAATATTCCTCAACCCATCCATCCTCCTTTTTATCTACAATTACCAAATAATTTTAAACATCATCGCTTCCAAAGTCAATGCTTTATTGGCATTCCGGTCAATGGCGTCAGAAGCCCAATCAACTGTCTTGATGTTGTTCATGATGTCCTGTCCTGACAGCCTGTCAGCGATAGATTTGATGATGTCCGTGTGATCCTGATTGATCAGACGTTCCATTTCCGCCGTTTCCTTATAGACCAGAGCATCTCTGTAACAGATCCTCAAGATATCAAGCCTGTCAATGATCTCCCTGCGATCCTTTCCAAAATTACTTGCAAAGGATAAAATGTTCGGAGGATCCTTCATCCGGTTTTCTGATATCTTGCTCAGAACTTCATTCCGCAACGTCAGAAAGGCATCCTTGCTCATCTCCAACGCCTTTCCAATGCTCCCGCCTGACGATGAAGCGAGCACCATGGCCGATTCAGAATCCATAACTAAACGATCCTGTAAAAATGAATGGATGGTTTCCTTCAGCAAAGGATTGAACCTTAAATGCTGACAACGGGAAAGGACCGTAAGGGGAAGCTGGTAAGGTCGTGATGTGATCAATATCAGTATATTGGATGGAGAAGGCTCCTCAAGTGTCTTAAGCAACGCATTGGCCGAGGTGATGTTCATTTTATCTGCATCAACAATGATAAATATCCTTTTCCCCCCTTCAAAAGGCTTGAATTTCATCTGGTTCTGGATATCTCTAATCTCTCTGATCCTGATAAATTGCCCTTCAGCTTCTATGATCGTAACATCGGGATGGTTTCTGTGATCTGTTTTCCGGCAGGACGAACACTTATCACAAGCATCAAAGACATCTCCCCCTTCCCGGCAATTCAGGGCTTTGGCGAACACCACCGCTGTTGTCCTCTTGCCAATACCCTTCATGCCGTAAAAGAGGTACGCATGGGGGACACGGCTCCTTGCCACGGCGGCTTGGAGGATACCGATCTGTTTATCGTGACCGTAAATGTCTTTGAAGGACATGAAATTACCTCAGTACTCAATGCCTTCCATGCACAAGCCCCCTACCCCTCAGGTAAGAACACACCTCACGATTGATGCTGATAATGTCTTTTTCGCCATCTATGACCCTGAATCGCCCCGGTTCCTGTTTCGCAAGAAGAAGATAACCTTCCCTGATCCTTCTGTGAAATTCTAAATCTTCTCTCTCGAAACGATCCTCTAAGGCAGACCCCTCGAAACGCATCCTCTCCCTAGCCCTCTTGAGGCCAATCTCAACGGGTAGATCAAAAACAAGGGTCAGGTCTGGTTTCAGGCCAACCGAGACAATTGCATTAAGCCCCCTGATGAAATCAAGATCCAATCCCCTCCCTAAACCCTGATAGACCATGGTAGAGTCGGAAAAACGGTCGCATAAGACGATCTTACCCTCCGAAAGTGCAGGCGAGATTACATCTCTTACATGCTGGACCCTGGCCGCAGAAAAGAGGAGAATTTCCGCTTCAGCGCATATCTTATAACCGCCTCTATTTAAAAGGATTTCTCTGATCTTTTCCCCCAGGGGGGTCCCGCCGGGTTCCGAGGTGATGAGAAAAGGGATGTGATGGCGCTTCAGGTATTCACTTGCCATCCTGATCTGGGTGGTTTTACCACAACCTTCAATACCCTCGAAGGTGATGAATTGTCCCATTTGGACTTACCAAGAAAATAGGGAAATTAACGGGTATGAAATGCTTGCAGTCTTTTGGGGGTGACGGAGGTCGCCCTTTACTCCTGAATACAACCTATCTTTCATCTGCCGGTATGATTGCCTCAACCGGGCATTGATCGGCACAGGTCCCGCAATCTATACAAAGATTGGGATTAATAACGTATTTGTCCTCTCCCTCACTGATCGCCTCTTCAGGACATTCCTCCTGACAGGAACCACAGCAAATGCACTCATCCGTAATTACGTACGCCATACTTTCTTCTCCTTGCATGAGACTGGTAAACCTACGATACAGAAACAACTTCTTTAATTTCAGGAATTTCCTTCTGCAGATGTTTCTGAATTCCCATCTTTAATGTCATCTGTGACATGGGACAGCCACAACAGGCACCTACTAATCTAACCTTCACGATGCCGTCATCGCTCACATCAACCAGCTCAACATCTCCCCCGTCAGCCTGAAGAGATGGCCTTATACGCTCTATCGCTTTTTGTACCTTTTCCTTCATGAGACAACCTCCAGATAAAAATTAGTAAGCGTTCGGCTGTCAGCCTTCAGTTTTCAGCAAAAACAAAAAGATACCAGGGGTTACTGATCGCTGATCGTTGACGGCTGAATGCTTACAAAAAATCAATGCGGCATGTAGCCTATCATTTTCTTGCAAAGGTCCCTGGCCACGTCAGGAAGGGCTGGTTTGAAGAGCAGATAATCTTCTGATAGATGATGGCCTGCCTTCCAGATGATCTTCCCGGTGCCGGCCTCCACCATCTTAATCCCTATGCCGACCTTGGCCAGCTTTTTTTCATTTTCCACCGTGTAATTCCAGTAGTCCACATTCACCACAAGAAAGGCATCAATCTGCGAAAGTTCGCCAATCTTTTTACTCAGTTCAGGGTCGGAAAAGTTGACGGTTTTGAGTTTGGCGAGATAATCCATTACGACCTTTCTCAGTTCCTCATTGGACTGTAACTGGTTATTGATCGTGTCGGCAGCAACCACATCGGCAAACCATTTTTTATCAACAAGGACACCGGCAATAACCTGGTCAATAACACCCCTCGCCTCTTCGTAGGTTCCCACATCAACGGGAAGCACACCTATCCTCCGGGGATGAAAATCCTTTGCCTCCGGGGCAACCTGGGAATAACGGAGTCCGCCACAACCGGAGAGCATCAACACCAGAAGGATTACTACAAAACACTTTTTTTTCATTATTTAAATACCCCCCCCCCTGTATCGTTCTTACGGAACATGCCTGGTGAAAATGAACCACAAAAATGCACTCATACCGGCTACGATGTAGCAGGTCTCAAGTAGACCTTCCAGAACTACACCGGACAGTTGCGACCTTCTATCACAGAGCTTAAAACAAATCCATACATAAAATGGGCAGGATAAAAGGGCAAGACTCAACGAGGGAGCCCACCCCGCGGGATAGGCGATAACGAGTAAAATGACCAGGAAAACCAGTATCCCCTGCAGAAGAATCCGGGTATATTCCTCTCCAATCAGGACGGGGATCGTTTCTCTGCCAATCAGACGATCGCTCTGGATGTCGAGTGTATCGGACATTGCCGAGCGGATAAAAACCAGGAAAAAGATAAACAGAAAAGCTACAGTCATACCGGGAGTAATCGCCAGATCAATCTCCATCTGTGGTAGCACCGCTGCCACAGTACCCCAGGCCATGGCCATGGAGACATTTTTTGATCCCGGCAGGTCTCTCAGTCTTTTTAAACGCCAGTTCTCCGGTAACAACCTGGTATTGTAGAGTACCCCCAGGACAGAAATCAGTAAAAGCAGAAAAAAAGGGGCCAGACCTGTGAAGAAGGAAGATACCATGGCAAGGAAGAGGGCGAGCAACGCCATGAACAGATAGAGCTTTTCATGCTTCCGATATAGTTCTTCCCTGAACGAGCCGATGATGCTGCTGCTGGTTTTCCTGTTGATGAAACGATTAAGGGTATGCATGGCGTAAACATAAAGTGATGTGGTCAGGATATTCAAGATACTAACGTTGAGCTTCTGTAAAAGCATGCCTGTAAAGGACAGGCATCCGGCGCCGATGGCGGAATATATATCGCACCTGATGGTAAATACCCAGAGATTAAAAAGCCCCCCGATCTTTTTCCTCTTTTGGCCTTGATAGCTTGTAATGCTATCCACCACCCGGTCAATGATCCAGTTGGGTGTCGATGCCCCTGCAGAAACACCGATTCTTTCGTAACTGTTCATTGTCATTTTTTTAAGCTCTTCCACAGTTTCAATGTGAAATGTAGGCGTTCCCGTAAGTTCAGATAACCTGGCCAATCGCTTCGTGTTTGCGCTGTTCTTCCCTCCCACGATAACCATGGCATCCATCTGTCCAGCCAGTTCTTTAACCTCGGACTGTCTCTGCTCCGTAGAATTACAGATGGTATCAAAAACGACATTATCGGGGAATTTTTCCTTGATCCTCTTTACGATTTCGTTATATTCGACGATACTTTGTGTCGTCTGTGCAACTACGCAAACCCTATCCAGCTCGGGAAGACAATCCACTTCATCCCTGCTGCCAATGACAATGCCCTTACCATAGGTATATCCGAGGAGGCCATTCACCTCCGGGTGCTCACCATCACCAACGATCAGGACGGTATAATTGAGAAGGGCATGTTTTTTAATAATAGCCTGGACATGTGCAACCTTAGGACAGGTAGCGTCAATGATCCTGATCCCTCTTTCCCTGATCCTCTCTCTCTCCTGGGGCGATATACCGTGCGCCCTGATGATAATAGTCGCCCCTCCCTCACGGATTTCATCCAGGTGAGAGACAGGAATGATCCCCCGCATCCTGAGAAGTTCTATCGTCTGGGGATTATGGATCAGTGGCCCGTACGTGTAGATATTCTCTTTACCCTTGCGCCGGGCAATATCGAGGACCATGTCAACAGCCCTCTTGACACCCATGCAGAATCCTGCCGCCCTCGCCAGTTTAACAACCATCGTAACTACTCAGGCTTGAGAGGCACAGAGGGGCAAAGGCACAAAGTTAATCCGGAGACTTCATCCTTTTTTCTTTGTGCCTCTCAAGCCTTATTTTTTTGCATAGATAAAGAATTCTCTGTTGCCGGCGGGCCCCAACAAGGGGGACTCGCATGTTCCCACAACCTCAAGGTTTAATCCCTCGCAGAATGCCGTCATCTCCTCAACCACCTTCCTCTGTAGCTCAGGATCCCTGACCACCCCTTGTTTTCCCACATCTTTTTGCCCCACCTCAAACTGCGGTTTAATGAGGGCAATGATCATAGCGCCATCTTTTATGAACTTAAGGACAGGGGAAATGACCAGTTTGAGGGAAATAAAAGAGGTATCTATCACGGCCATATCTACCTCATCATGAATGCCGGCGCCCTCGAAGTAGCGGATGTTTGTCCGTTCTATAACGGTCACCCTTCTGTCTTTCCTCAGTTTCCACGCCAGTTGACCGTAACCGCAATCAAGGGCATAGACCTTTCCTGCCCCTTCCTGGAGGAGGCAGTCGGTAAAACCGCCCGTGGAGGCGCCCACATCGAGGACAACGAGACCTTTTACACAGATGCCGAATGTCAGGAGGGCTCCTTTAAGTTTCAACCCTCCCCTGCTCACGTAGGGGTTATCGTCGCCCCTGATCCTGACTTCTCCATCCCGGGGCACAAGTACGCCCGGCTTATCCACCAGGCAATCCCCAACGATCACAGCCCCGGACATGATGAGCGCTCTTGCCCGCTCCCGTGTCATGGAGAGACCCCTGTCAACCAGCAACTTGTCTAATCTTTCTCTGGTGTTTTTTACATCCATATTCAGCAATCATACTTCGTGCAGCCGCGATGATACCATCTTCATCAATACCGTACATCCTTCTCAACTCTGCCTGCTGAGCATGTTCCACAAATTCGTCCCGGATACCAAGCCTTTTTACCGTGATTCCGTGAACTCCTTTTTCCTCAAACAATTCGAGGACGGCGCTCCCGAACCCCCCCATGAGGACATTTTCTTCCACGGTAATGATTTTCTTCAGGGATGCCGCCACCTCACAGAGGAGAGCGCCATCAATGGGCTTTACAAAGCGGGCGTTGATGACCATGGCGCTGATACCTTCCTGGCGGAGTTTTCCGGCAGCCGCCATCGCAGGATGAACGGTAGACCCGATGGCAAATATGGCCAGATCAGCCCCCCTCTCCCCTAACACAACCTCACCTTTCCCGATTTCAAGAGAAACCGGTATGTCATCGAGGGGTACACCCACTCCTTTCCCTCTCGGGTATCTCACGGAAACGGGACATCCACACTCCACCGCTGTTTTTAGCATATGCTGGAGTTCGTTTTCATCCTTCGGGGCCATCACAATGATATTCGGAATAGAGCGTAGATAGGCAAAGTCAAATAGTCCATGATGGCTGGGACCGTCTTCCCCCACAAGCCCTCCGCGATCGAGGGCAAGGACAACCGGCAGTTTTTGAAGACAGACATCGTGGAGAATTTGATCGTAAGCCCTCTGCATAAAGGTCGAATAGATGGCTACCACCGGGATCAGCCCTTCCGTGGCCAGACCGGCAGCAAAGGTCACGCCATGCTGTTCGGCGATACCCACATCATAAAACCGCTCCGGGAACTCGCTAACAAACTGATCGAGTCCCGTCCCCCCACACATGGCAGCCGTTATCGCCACAATGCGGGGATTGTCATGCGCCAGCTTTACCACCGTCCTGCCGAATATTTTCGTATAAGACGGGGGAGCGGCGTCTCTGGTAACAGTTTCACCCGTATCAATCCGGAAAGGACCTATCCCGTGAAACCGTAAAGGATCCTCTTCGGCAAACCTGTAACCCTTTCCCTTCCTGGTGATCACATGGACAAGAACCGGCCCTTGAAGTTTCCTCACGTTTTCCAGGTTTTTAATGAGATGATCCAGGCGGTGTCCCTGAAGGGGGCCTACATAGGTAAATCCTAATTCTTCAAACAGGGCACCCGGCACAACGAAGGTCTTCAGTGATTCTTCTATCTTTTTCGTGAATTTCAACATCTGTTCACCAATCTGGGGGATGGATTTCATGAAGTTCTTGATCTCCATCTTTAATTTGGTAACCCTCTGACCGGTCATAATGCGGTTCAGATAAGAGGACATGGCGCCGACATTGGGTGAGATGCTCATCTCATTGTCATTCAGGATGATGATCAGGTCCTTGTTGCGGTCTCCCGCCCAGTTGAGAGCCTCAAACGCCATGCCGGCCGCCATGGAGCCGTCACCAATGACGGCAACTACCTTAAAGTCTCCACCTCTCAGACATCTCGCTTCCGCAATGCCAGACGCAGCCGAGATGGATGTGCCACTATGCCCCGTATTGAAAACATCATAAGAACTCTCCTCTCTCCGGGGGAAACCACTGATTCCCCCCCTCTGGCGAAGGGTATCAAACAGGTCTTTTCGTCCGGTAATGATCTTGTGGGCATAGGCCTGGTGCCCCACGTCCCAGATGAGCTTGTCTTTTGGAGTATCAAAGACATAGTGGAGCGCAAGGGTCAATTCCACGCTACCCAGAGATGAGGCGAGATGACCGCCACGTCTGGATGTGGTCTCAATAATCTTATCTCTTATCTCCTGGGCCAGCGCATTTAATGCCACAATATCGAGTCCCCTGATATTATCGGGGAAATTGACCCTTTCTAAAATGTCGTATGTCGTATGTCGTATGTCATATGTCATACAAAACCCCCCGAAATATTGAACACAGCCGCCCTGCGAATTTGATCCTTCAAGCCCAAATCTTTGGCAAATTTATCCTTTAAACTCTCTCTTGCCGGTTTCCCTGCCATCTGCCACACCTTAATATCCTTTTAATATCCTTGGATTTCCCAATTTTCATCTATGTTTGACTTACGACTTATGACTTACGACTTATGACATACCTTGCTATCTCCCGCAAAGGACGAGCCCTGTGATCAAAGTCTGCAATATCGGTCAGGGCCTGTTCCACAAGCTCCCGGGCCTTCCTGCGGGACGTTTCCACGCCCATCAGGGCAGGAAAGGTGATCTTACCACGCGAGGCATCGCTCCCCGTGTTCTTTCCCAGCAACTTCCTGTCCCCTTCAATATTGAGGATATCGTCTGCTATCTGGAAGACGAGGCCCACATGCCTGCCGTATGCGGAGAGGGCATGGAGATCGTTTTTTCCGGCGCCGGCCAATAATGCACCCGCCCTGACAGAAGCAGAGATCATCGCCCCCGTCTTATGGGAGTGGATGTAATGAAGCGTTTCGTTATCGGCATCCTTCCCCTCCGATTGGAGATCAACCACCTGCCCCCCAACCATTCCGAAGTATCCCGCTGCCTCTGCAATATCATGAATTACGGTGAGAAGCAATTCCGGCGGGACATCTCCCATAACGTCCCGCCTTGACATCAGGTGGAAGGCTTCCGTCAGGAGGGCATCACCGGCCAGAATGGCAATGCCTTCACCAAACACCTTATGATTTGTCGGTTTCCCTCTCCTGTAATCGTCGTTATCCATGGCGGGAAGGTCATCATGAATCAGGGAGTAGGTATGGATAAGCTCCAAGGCGCAGGCCACCGGCAGGATTGAATGCAGGCTCTCCCCGCTTCCCCCTCCGACTGCCTCTGCCGAGGCCAGACATAAGATCGGCCTGATCCTCTTCCCTCCTGCAAAAAGGCTGTACCGGACAGCTTTAAAGATCACCGGCGGGTAGTTTTCCTCTTCGGGGAGGTAACGGTCAAGGGCCTCATCAATGATCCCCTTTTTTTCCTTAAGATACGCCATCAGGAAATTATGGTCATGTTCTACACTCACTGTTCCTCTTCCCCTTCTTGAAATGGCTTAATGACCGGTTCTTCCCCCTGTTTAAGGAGGATATCAACCCGCCTCTGTGCCTCATCAAGCTTGGCGGCACACAGCCGGGCGAGTTTTATCCCCTCTTCAAAGGCCTTGAGGGATTCTTCGAGGGTCATCTCCCCTGTCTCCATCCTTCTGACAATTTCCTCCAATTTCTCCAGCATACCTTCAAATTTTTCCTTCGCCATCCCTTTTCCTCTCCTCGTAAACCCTGGTTACCCGCGCATGAAAGCCGCCCTGTGAAACCTTGACGTCCACATCGCTTCCCACCGTGACGGCATCCGCCCTTCTGATGATGAGACCCTCGGGAAGGCTTCTGACGATACTGTAACCCCTGTTCAGGACGGATAGGGGACTCAAGGTATCCAGTACGGCCATGTCTGATCGCACTCTTTTTTTCAGGCCTTCTATGGCATTACGTAATTCGGCTATCATATTTTTCTGCAAATTTTCAAGGACAAATCGCCCATCCCTTATCCGTGACAGGGGGGCGGCATGTCTTAAACGGATATTCAGATTGAGTTCTTTGTGCCTCTGTATGGTCAATTTGTTGTCCAGGGCCGATTTGATCCGCTCGCAGCGATCATCAAGAGTGATGAAGAGATCGGCAATCCTTCTCCCCGGGTCTCTAAACCGCTCTCTCAGGGCGGACACCCTCTCGCGAAGTCTCTCCATGATCCGGTGTTGATGGACGATCATCCTAAGATGCAGGGATTCGAGGGATGTGATGAGTTTTACCTTTACCGGCACAACCAGTTCAGCCGCCGCAGAGGGCGTAGGGGCCCTGAGGTCCGCCACAAAATCGGCGATGGTAAAGTCCGTTTCATGTCCCACTGCGGAGATGATCGGAATCCGGGAGCGGTGAATCGCCCGGGCAACCCTTTCATCATTGAAAGGGGCAAGGTCCTCAAGCGATCCCCCTCCCCTGGCCAGAATAATCACATCTATATCCCCGACGGCATGCATATCGGCAATGGCGCCGGCGATTTCGTCAGGCGCTTCCGCACCCTGCACACGGACCGGGGCAATCATGATATCCACTGAGGAGAACCGCCGCCCTGTAATGTTCAGGATATCCCTGATGACCGCACCGGTCGGTGAGGTAATCACTCCGATCCTGTGAGGGAGAAAGGGAATAGGTTTCTTCCTCGCGGGATCAAAGAGACCCTCCGCCTCCAGGCGGGATTTCAATTGTTCGAAGGCCTTCTGGAGGGCGCCGAGACCCTTCAATTCCACGGCGCTGACAATCAGCTGGTACTCGCCCCTCGGCTGATAAACACTTAACCTGGCCCGGCAGATGACACTCATTCCCTCCTCAATATCAAATCCCTGGCTGCCACCATTGTCGAGACCCGGTCTCTGCACGAAGGGAGACCGGAAGATAACGGCCCGGATCTGGCTCTTTTCATCTTTAAGAGTGAAGTATAGATGACCGGAAGCCGGCCGGCGCAGGTTGGAAATCTCTCCTTCCACCAGCAGGAGATCAAAGCTTGATTCGAGAAGGTGTTTGATATTTTCGTTTAATGCGGAAACGGTAAGTATTTCCCTGAACATGAGACATGGGACTACCAGAGATTGAAGCGAATGACAAGAACAATTTTGGAGAGGTTGCGGAAAGATTTTTTCTGTTTTCCCTGTTAAATTCCCATACTTCGGATTTCACCGAGGGCACGTAGAGACTTTAACTCCTTTCCAAGAAGATACTGGATAAAGCTAACAAGGAGAACTCTGCTCTCCTCTGCTGACTGCCCCGACAGGAGCAACCTGTTAATCTGACCCGGCTCTGACCAGGCTTCCTCTCCCATAAGGAGCATTTTGATGGCGCCAAAGGAAACAGGGAGGGAACCAAAGCCACTGGGGCAGCAGGTGTTGCATCTCAAGCCGCCCTCTTTCACATTGAATCTGTAAGTGTACACATCGCTCACCGGTTTTTTGCAGGTCAGACACCGATCTAAAACCGGTTCATACCCGCTGAGCTTGAGGAGACGTATCTCAAAAAACCGGACCAACCACTCCGAGGTGTCCCCGGCATCAATAATGGTCAGGAAGTCCTGCAATAGTCTGAATAAATTACCGTTTTCTTTCCCTCCCCTGGTGAACTGGTCAACCAGATCAACCAGATAGGAAGCGAGAAGCATTTTCTCCAGGTCATCCCTGATATCGGGATAGGAGTTGATGATATCGCAGTCTTCGATGAGGGCCAGGTTATCACGGCCTTTTCTCGAAAAGAGGGTATGGGAACAGGCAAACGGTTCCAGGGCATTGTTGGCGAATCTCCTGCGACTTCGCCTCGCCCCCTTGGCGATTCCCTTGAGTTTGCCGAAATCGCTGGTATAGAAGGTTACAATCCGGTCGGATTCTCCATAGTCCAGACAGCGGAGGACAATCGCCGGCGTCTTAAAGGTGTTCCTTGTATTCATATCAACAGCGCACCTTAAGTCTCCCGATGTTTTATCCCCCCTCCCACGATGGTCAGTATCGCCTTTCCCTTCACCGTCCAGCCGAGGAAAGGAGAATTCTTACCCTTGGAACGCAACCCATGGGGATCAACCGTCCATACCTTTTCCAGGTCAATAACGGTGATGTCGGCATCGGCGCCTACCTGCAGTGTCCCCTTCGGTATATGGAGTATCCTTGCCGGATTGGCGCTCATCTTTTCAATTAACTGGTTCAGGGTGAGGATGCCGTCAGTCACTAATTTCAGGCTAAGGGCGAGGGCGGTTTCCAACCCGGCGATGCCGCTTGCAGCATATTCGAACTCCACTTCCTTGTCGGTAATGGCATGTGGAGCATGGTCAGATGCAATTGCGGCTATAGTGCCGTCCCTGAGCCCCTCTTTTATTGCTATGATGTCTTCCATACTCCTCAGGGGCGGGTAGACCTTTGCATTGGTATCAAATTCTTTCACCGCCTCATCGGTAAGAGAAAAGTAGTGGGGAGCCGTTTCCGCTGTTACCTTCACTCCCCTTTCTCTGGCATCCCTGATCAGACGAACCGCTCCTGCGGTACTGACATGGGCAATATGGAGGACCGTTCCGGTAAATTCGGAAATGATAATATCCCTGGCAACCATCACATCTTCCGCCACGTCAGGGATGCCGGCAAGCCCCAACTCGGTGGATACTAACCCTTCGTTTATCGTCCCCCCTGCCGACAGGCTGACATCCTCGCAGTGGGAGATGATCGGCATGTCAAGAGAGGAGGCATACTCAAGCGCCCTCCTCATCAGGGCGCTGTTTGTGACTGGTTTCCCGTCATCTGAGAAGGCCACAGCGCCGGCATTCTTTAAATCCCAGAACTCTGTCATGGTGACCCCTTTAGACCCCCTACTGATAGCAGCGATGGGGTACACGTTAACAAGGTTACACTCCGCCGCCCTTCTGATGATAAACTCAGTTACCGAACGGTTATCGTTGACCGGTCTTGTGTTGGGCATACAGGCAACAGAGGTAAATCCCCCATGGGAGGCAGCTTCGCTCCCTGTCCGGATCGTCTCCCTATACTCAAATCCGGGTTCCCGCAGGTGGGTGTGCATATCAATTAATCCGGGCGCCACTACCATTCCCAGAAGGTCAAGGATCTTAAAGTCTGCCACGGATGTCTTTGGGGAATCCACGCCGGACCGGTAAATATCTTTCCCTATCGCAGCGATTTTTCCGCCTTCTATAAGGAGGTCCATCTCACCGTCAATATTCTGGGAAGGGTCAATAATTCTTCCGCCCCGCAGCAAGAGCCTATCCATTATTTACCTCCTGTCAACAGGTAGAGAAGCGCCATCCTCACAGCAACACCGTTAGTTACCTGGTCAAGGATCACCGAGTAGGGGCCATCGGCGATCTCGGGGGCGATTTCCACCCCCCTGTTGATCGGTCCCGGGTGCATGACCAGGACATCGTCCTTCGCCAACTTGATATTCTCGCCGTTAAGACAGAAATAATTCGCATACTCCCGCAGGGATGGGAAGAGGTTTTCCTGCTGCCTTTCGGTCTGTATCCGGAGCATCATGATGATATCGGCATCTCTTATGGCCTCTTCCAAACGGTAGCAAACAGTCACCCCCATCCGGTCAATATAGCGTGGCATCATTGTGGCGGGACCGGCCACGGTGACATGGGCGCCCATCTTGGTAAGACCGTAAATGTTGGAGCGGGCCACCCGACTGTGGGCAATATCACCGACAATGGCTACCTTGAGACCGGCGACCTTTCCCTTTTTTGCCCTGATGGTCATCAGATCCAACAATGCCTGGGTCGGGTGTTCATGTGCCCCGTCACCGGCATTGATAATTGGCTGCTTCATAATCCTGGCCAATATTTGTGGCGCGCCGGCGGCGCTATGCCGGATGACGATTACATCCGGATTCATGGCCTCCAGGTTCCTCGCCGTATCAATAAGGGTTTCCCCCTTGACGATGCTGCTTGTCGTTGATGAGATGTTGATCGTGTCGGCGCTCAACCTCTTTCCGGCGATCTCGAAGGATGTTCTTGTCCTCGTACTGGCCTCAAGAAACAGATTGATCACGGTTTTACCCCTTAAGGTAGGAACCTTTTTGATGTCTCTTGTAGATACCTCGATAAAGGATTCCGCCGTCTCCAAAATGAGATTAATTTCCTCAACGGTAAGGTCTCTGATTCCTAAAAGGTCTTTCTTTGATAGCTTCATGGAAAGGAGCTCAAATAAGTTCCAAGTTATCTATTATCGGTTAGTTATTGACCCCTGACCCCTGACCACTTTCTTCAATTACCACCTCATCCCTGCCGCTCTTCTCTGTGAGGTTCACGCTGACGGCTTCCCATAAAGACGACGGCAGGTCCTTACCCACAAAATCCGCCCTGATGGGAAGTTCACGATGGCCCCTGTCAATAAGCACCGCAAGCTGGATGAGTTTAGGTCTACCGAAATCTATCAGGGCATCCATGGCAGCCCTTATCGTCCTGCCGGTAAAGAGGACATCGTCCACAAGAATCACCTTCCTCTTCTCCAGGGAAAAGGGGATGTCTGTCTTTCCTATCTTTGGCTTTCTATTGGTGGAGAGTAAATCGTCCCTGTACATGGTAATATCCAGGATGCCCAGGGGGATTTCAACCCCTTCTATCTTTGCAATCTTCTTCTGCAGCCTTTCCGCCAGAAAAACTCCGCCCGTCCTGATCCCGATGAGGATCAGTTCCTCTGTGCCTTTATTTTTTTCGAGGATCTCGTGAGCAATCCTGGTAAGGGATCTGTCAATGCCCGCTGCATCCATGACTATTCTCTTCTGTTCCATTGCTCCGCTTCCTTACGGAATCCGGCAGTAGGGGGCAGGTTTCAAACCTGTCCCCTACAAATTAACACCAGACGGGTGAGCCGCTCTTTGATTATCCTTCATGCGATGATTTTATCAATCGCCAGGGTGAGGCACCTCTTTATCTCCTCTTTGCCCTGTCTGTAAATCTCATCCCCTTTCCCTGAAGGGTCTTCTATATCGCCATTGCTGCCAACAAATTCTTTCAAGGTCCATAATTCCTTGCCTTTAGCTTCGGGGTAGCTGCCTATCCATTCCTTTTGCTGCTTAGTCATGGTAATCAGCAAATCCGCCCCCGCGATAAATTCCGGGCGCCTTTTCAGGTCCAGAGAAGATTTCTGATCGTCGAGGATGATTCCCTCCTCTTTCAAGGAAAGTCTTGCATCAAGAGATACAAGGGCTCCGTTACGGGCATGAGGAGCTATCCCTCCGGAGTTAACCTCAATTTCTGTATCTACATGCCGGTCTTTGAGCATTTTCTTGAATATAGCCTCTGCCATCTGACTCCTGCAGGTGTTTACATCACAGACAAACAGGACCGACCTGTAGGGTAACTCTCGTTTGTTCATCTGTTTTAAACTTTAACCCTATATAAGTATGCCTCCTCATGGGCAAATTTAACTTCTCGTTGCCCATCTTTTCCAGAGACACCAGTCTTTGGGGAATTGTTAAGCCATTTTTGACATTTCCCCGAAGATAGTTTCCATCTGTTCCTTGGGCGCCAGACCTGCCAGCAAATCACTTTTTATCTTTTTCCCCAGTTCATCTAAATCCCATTCGCCCGCCTTGGAAATTCTCTTCATCGAAGTCCAACCTCTCATGACCCAAACGTTTCCTCCTCCAACTCTGAAGACCTCCCCGTGGATATCACCTGCCTCTTCACTGGCCAGATAGACCACTACGGGAGAAACATTCTGCGGTCCAAGGGCATCAAACTTACCTTCCTGTGGCTTTCCCATAATAGCGGCGGTTGACGGCGTGGCCTCCGTTGTCAATCTTGTCCTCGCCAGGGGGGCAATAGCGTTACAGGTTACGCCGTATCTCTTCATCTCCTGGTCCATAATGATAGTCATGGCAGCAATAGCAGCCTTCGCTCCCCCATAGTTCAGTTGCCCTACGTTCCCAAGCAGACCGGCGTCAGAAGTAGTGCTTATTATCCTGCCATTGAGGATATTTCCCGCCTTGTGCTGCTCTCTCCAGTATACACATGCATGATGGGAACAATTAAAGGTGCCCTTGAGGTGAACGGCAATGACTGCATCCCAGTCCGCTTCACTCATACTGAAGGTCATTCTGTCTCTCAAGATGCCGGCGTTATTGACCAGGATATTCAATTTTCCAAAAGTATCAACGGCACACTGAATGATCCTCTTCGCCCCCTGAAAATCAGCAACACTGTCGTAATTTGCAACGGCCTCTCCTCCCAGGGCCTTAATCTCATCCACCACTTCCTGGGCCGGGGTCTTGCTTGCCCCTGTTCCGTCAAAACTTCCACCGAGATCGTTTACCACTACCTTTGCCCCTTTTTTAGCAAATAGCAGTGCATGTTCTCTCCCAAGACCTCTGCCCGCTCCTGTTATTACAACAACTCTACCTTTAAGATCCATAACTTACTCCTCCTTAAAATATTTATTTTCCCCGTTTCCCCCTCAAGAAATACAATTCATGACAAGAAAACACGATTACTGTTGCGGGAACAAGGCTATCAAAAAACTGTCTCATGTGCAAGGCAAATTTACCTGTTACTGGTCAGGAAGAAGCTGAAAGCTGACCGCTGATAGCCGAATGCTTAATTTGGCTTGACACCATCTTTAAAATTTACTTGACAACGTTCGCGGAACCTGTTACGAGAGATTCTCCTTAAAGAGAGGATAATTTGATATGCATTGTTTAAACGATGTAACCTATACCGGCAATCTCGTAGTAATAATTACAGGGGTACTTATTCCCTTCCGCAAGGGAGCTGGTTGATGGCTTGCGTTTGACATGCCTTTTAAGGATTTAAAAACCGTTACCAGCCCCTGGTAACGGTTTTTTTGTTGTAAAAATTCAATGACAGAATCTCATTCCGGCTTGTCCGCCGCTCAGGGAAAAACGGGGAGGATATGAAAGTATGGAATTAACAGGATCACAAATCTTTTTTAAGACCTTAAAACAGGAGAACGTGGATACCATCTTCGGTTATCCAGGTGGTAACGTGATGGATATTTATGATGAGATGACAAGGCAGGACATCAAGCATATCCTGGTACGGCACGAACAGGGCGCTATACATGCCGCCGACGGGTATGCGAGGGTCTCCGGCAAGGTTGGTGTTTGTTTAGTGACCTCGGGGCCGGGGGCTACCAATACAGTAACCGGTATTGCTAATGCCCGCATGGATTCCATCCCGGTTGTCGTCTTTACCGGACAGGTCCCGACAACAATGATCGGCAGTACCGCTTTTCAGGAAGTTGATATCACCGGCATTACAATGCCATGTACGAAGCGTAATTTTCTGGTCAGGCGGGTTGAGGAATTAGGGGCAACCATTAAAGAGGCATTTCATATTGCCCGCACAGGACGTCCCGGACCGGTATTGGTTGATCTACCCAAGGACGTTATCCAGTCAGTTACAAACGGGGGGGAATTATCATATCCCCTGAGCGCCCCCGATAATACATACAATTCGTGGGAAAAGAAGTGTCCGGAAATCCTCGACCTGATCACTAAGGCCAGGAAGCCTCTCCTTATTACCGGAGGTGGCGTAATCCGCGGCAATGCCTCACATGCGTTGAGACTATTCGCGAAAACCCTCAACATACCTGTTACCTCAACGTTGATGGGACTCGGGGCATTCCCCGGAGCAGATCCCCTCTGGCTCGGCATGCCCGGAATGCACGGTACCTACTACGCCAACATGGCTATTAGTCATTGCGACCTTTTGATCGCTATAGGCGTTCGGTTTGACGACCGTGTCACCTCCAGGGTTGATGCCTTTGCTCCCCATGCCAGAATAATTCACATTGATATTGACCCCGCAATTATCAATAAATCCGTCAGGGCCGATCTAGCGATTGTGAGTGACTGTAAGTCTATCCTGGAATTTCTCAACCGTCGTATAACTGATGGTCATTTTAATATCCCTGAAGAACAGATAAGTGATTGGCTCCGTCAGATCATGCAGTGGAAAAGGGAGGCGCCTCTAGGGTACTGTAAGAAGAGCGAAAAAATCAAACCCCAGGAGGTCATTGAAAAACTGTATCGGCTCACCGGAGGAGAGGCGATCATCACCACCGATGTGGGACAGCATCAAATGTGGACGGCACAATTTTACCGTTTCGATCATCCCCGGACCTTTGTTTCCTCAGGTGGCCTGGGCACGATGGGTTTCGGATTGCCGGCGGCAATAGGGGCGCAGGTAGCCTGTCCTAATAAGCTCGTCATTGACATTGCCGGAGACGGCAGCATACAGATGAACGTTCAGGAACTGGCAACAGCAGTACATTACCATCTGCCGGTTAAAGTGGTTATCTTAAACAATCATTTCCTGGGCCTGCCCCGCCAGTGGCAGGAATTATTTTATGGAAGACGCTACTTCCAGACCGACATGACCCATGCCCCTGATTTTGTAAAACTGGCCGAAGCTTACGGAGCCCGTGGTTTGCGGGCAACAAGGCCGGAAGAGGTAGAAACCCTCCTCAGACAGGGTCTCGATACACCAGGTGTGGTGGTAATGGATTTTCATGTTGAACCAGAGGAAGGTGTTTATCCCATGGTCAAACCGGGGGCGCCCCTGACCGAAATGGTCCTCAGTTGATTTCTATGGTATTCTTGACACACCGAAAGAGAAGTGGTAAGCGTGGATAAAGATTAAAAAAATAAGAAGCGGTGACTCGCATTTTCAGGAAGGGGTAAATTATGGCAAAGATCAACTTTGGCGGTGTGTGGGAAGAGGTGATAACCTCCGAAGAATTTCCCCTCGCAAAGGCCCGGGATATCCTGAGGGATGAAACGGTGGCTGTCCTTGGCTACGGTGTCCAGGGGCCGGGACAGGCATTGAACATGAGAGACAACGGCATCCGGGTTATCGTCGGACAGCGGGAGGGGGGCCCGTCCTGGCAGAGGGCGGTAGAGGACGGATTCATCCCCGGTGAGACCCTCTTCTCACCGGAAGAAGCTGCCCGGCGGGGAACCATTATCCAGTACCTGCTCTCCGATGCAGGCCAGAAGGTCATGTGGCCGGTGATCAAACCCTGCCTGGAGGAAGGAAATGCCCTCTATTTTTCCCACGGGTTTTCCATTGTTTACAAAGACCTGACCGGTGTCATCCCCACGAAAAATATAGACGTGATCCTGGTGGCCCCTAAAGGGTCGGGGCGCACCGTCCGCAGCAACTTTCTTGCCGGCAGCGGCATCAATGCGAGCTATGCCGTTTTTCAGGATTATACCGGGCGGGCAACAGAAAGGACCCTTGCCCTCGGGATTGCTATCGGTTCGGGTTATCTTTTCTCTACGACCTTTAAGAACGAGGTATACAGTGACCTGACGGGAGAACGGGGGGTCCTCATGGGCTGCCTGGCCGGTGTCATGGAAGCTCAGTATAATCTCCTCCGGAAAAATGGTCATACCCCCAGTGAGGCCTTCAATGAGACGGTGGAGGAACTGACCCAGAGCCTGATCCGCCTTGTTGCGGAAAACGGCATGGACTGGATGTATGCCAATTGCAGCACCACTGCCCAGCGGGGCGCTCTCGACTGGAAAAACAGGTTTCGGGACGCCGTTGCCCCCGTTTTCGATGCCTTATATGAAAGGGTTGTCTCAGGTAGGGAGGTCCAGATCGTGCTCGAGGCCAACAGCGCCCCCGACTACAGGCAGCGGCTCGAAAGGGAGTTGGAGGCGATGAGAAATATGGAGATGTGGCAGGCAGGCGCCGCCATCCGTTCCCTAAGACCGGAAAAGAGAGAAAAATAAAAAACATGAGAAGTGACATCATGAAAAAGGGCCTGGAAAGGGCCCCCCATCGCTCTCTCTTCAAGGCCATGGGATACACCGACAAGGAACTCGCCCGGCCCCTGATCGGTGTGGTGAATGCGGCAAATGAGATCATCCCCGGCCATATCCACCTCGACATGATTGCACAAGATGTTAAGGCCGGGATAAGGATGGCCGGGGGAACACCGGTTGAATTTCCCGTCATTGGCGTCTGCGATGGGATTGCCATGGGTCACACGGGTATGAAATACTCCCTCGCCAGCCGGGAGTTGATCGCCGACTCCATTGAGGTAATGGCCATGGCCCATCCCTTCGACGGCCTGGTATTTATTCCCAACTGCGACAAGATCGTCCCCGGTATGCTCATGGCGGCCCTCCGCTTGAACATCCCCTCCATATTCATCAGCGGTGGTCCCATGCTGGCCGGTACCTACGAGGGGAAAGCGGTTGATCTGATCAGTGTCTTCGAAGGGGTGGGAGCGGTAAAATCCGGCCGGATGACCCAGAAGACGCTGAAGTCATTAGAGGATTGTGCCTGTCCGGGATACGGATCATGCTCGGGGATGTATACGGCAAATTCCATGAACTGCCTCACCGAGGCCCTCGGTCTTAGCCTGCCGGGGAGTGGAACGATCCCCGCCGTCCATGCCGCCCGGAGGCGTCTCGCCAAAGATACAGGCATGAGGATCCTCGCTCTCCTTAAGAAAGATCTCCGTCCGCGGGCAATCGCCACCTTCGAGGCCTTCGAAAACGCCATGGCGGTGGACATGGCCCTCGGTTGCTCAACCAACACCGTCCTCCATATTCTTGCGATCGCCCATGAAGCGGGAATCAGGCTAAACATTGACCTGTTCAATACCATCAGTGAAAAGACCCCTAATATCTGCCGCCTCAGCCCGGCAGGGCCACACCATGTCGAGGATCTTGACCTGGCCGGCGGAGTTCAGGGCGTGATGAAAGAGATCAGTCCGCTGGGCGTGATCCATCTGTCCTCCCTGACCGTAACGGGCAAAACCGTGGGCGACAACCTGAAAGGTTTCCGGGTCGTCAACCATGACGTCATCCGCTCCATTGCCGCACCATACCGTCATGAGGGAGGCATTGCTATCTTGAGGGGAAATCTCGCCCCCGATGGCGCGGTGGTCAAGCAGTCGGCAGTTGCGCAGAATATGCTGGTAAACGAGGGCCCCGCCCGCGTCTTCGACGGAGAGGACGAGGCTATGGCCGCCATCCTTGGCGGAAAGATTCACCCCGGTGACATCGTGGTAATCCGCTACGAAGGCCCCAGAGGGGGACCAGGGATGCGGGAGATGCTTGCCCCCACTTCCGCCCTTGCCGGGATGAGGCTCGATGACAGGACGGCCCTGCTGACGGACGGGAGATTCAGCGGCGGGACAAGGGGGGCAGCGATAGGTCACATATCGCCGGAGGCGGCGGAGGGCGGGCCCATCGCCCTCATCCGGGAAGGTGACAGGATTGCCATTGACATCCCCCATAAAAAGCTCACCTTGTTGGTAAGCGAAGAAGAATTGGCCAGAAGGAAAAAGAGTTTCCAGCCTCGCCCCCCTCTCATAACAGGCGGGTACCTTGCCAGATATGCCAGACTGGTCACCTCAGCGGGTACCGGCGCCATCTTCAAGGACAAATAGCACAGTTCACCTGCCATTTCAAAATAGGTGTTTATTCTTCCTTTCTGTGGCCTTTCTGTGGCATTTCAGGCTTGAATTCTGTCAATCTTTCTGGTAGAAAGAAATCGTCTTAAAGATGGGAGGAGGCGTGTCCATGAAAGTCCTTGCCTCAACGGGAAGAGAAGATGTTGCCATGGTCTATATGGCCGAGATCAGACAGGGAAAGCTGGTGGAATTTGTGGAATCTGTGCAGCCACCGCTACCGAGAGAAAAGAAGTGGGTTCTGATCGTCTCCACTCTGTTTGGTTGTCCCGTGAGATGCCTCATGTGCGATGCGGGAAGCTATTACGAGGGTAAACTATCCCGGGAAGATATCTTCGCCCAGATAGACTTCTTAGTGAAAAAGAGGTTTCCCGACGGCAGCATTCCGGTAGATAAATTCAAGGTTCAGTTTGCCAGGATGGGAGAGCCTTCTTTGAATTTAAATACCCTTGATGTCCTCGAGGAACTTCCCCATCGTTACAACGCCACCGGCTTAATCCCCTCAATTTCTACCATTGCTCCGACAGGTACTGATAGATTCTTTAACAGACTCATAGAGATAAAGAACAAGAGCTATTCCAGAGGACGATTTCAGCTTCAGTTTTCCATTCATACGACAGATGAAAGATTGAGAGACCACCTGGTTCCGGCAAAGAAGTGGAATTTTGCCAGGCTGGCTGAATATGGAGAGGAATTCTATGTTAAGGATGACAGGAAGATAACCTTGAATTTTGCCCTCGCCGCGGAGACGCCGGTTGATCCGGGAATCCTTCTGAGACACTTCGATCCCGGTAAATTCTTAATTAAAATAACCCCGCTAAATCCAACTCATCAGGCAGTGAAAAACAGGCTTTCCTCGTATATTGACCCCTATCAGGAGGAAAAGGATAATCAGGTAGTGAGGGAACTCCGTGCCTCCGGTTACGAGGTTATCGTCAGCATCGGCGAGATTGAAGAAAACCATATTGGCAGCAACTGCGGCCAGTACGTGATGAGACACTTAAAGGCAAAGGAGCACATCAAAAACGGATATACCTACAGGACGCAAAAGTATTCATAAGGATGACGGGAGGCGTATCCGGGAAGCCCCGCCTTCCCCCATCCATAGCGGGAGTTGTTCTGCGTTTCTCTATCAAAATCAAAGGAAAGAGGCATGAAATTAGCGGTGGCAGGAAAAGGCGGAGTGGGAAAGACATCCGTTACCGTCTGGGTGGGTGATTATCTGGCCCGCTGTGAGGAAGAGGTCTGGCTGGTAGATGCGGACACGGCCCTTTCCCTCGGGCAGGCCCTGGGTCTGCCGGAGGGCGAAATTCCCACGCCCTTAATCCAGGAAAAAGAACTCATCCGGGAACGGGTGGGAGAAGGTTTAATCCATCTCAACCCGGAAGTGCAAGATCTACCGGAGCGCCTCGCAAGGCGGGCAGGGAATCTCAACCTCCTGGTTATGGGTGGCATTGCCGCCGCCGGTGGCGGCTGTGCCTGCGCGGCCAATGCCCTGCTGAAGGCCCTTCTGGCCCACCTGATCATCCAGCGCAGACAATGGGTTATCGTTGATCTTGAAGCGGGAGTGGAACATCTGGGCCGGGGTACGATCCAGTTTGTGGATGGTCTGATCGTGGTCAGTGAACCGAGCCTCAGGAGCCTCCAGACAGCCTCCCGCATCAGCACCCTGGCCAGGAACATGAGACTAACCCGACAGGTATTGCTTATAAATCGGGCTACCAATGATTTCAGGCTCCCGGAAATCGAGGGCCTGCCTCCCCTTGTGGCTACTATCCCCCATCTTCCCTCTCTTGCCAATCGGCAGTTAAACTCCCCTTCGGTCCTCAACCTTATTGAGCGGGATGAACTTGACCGTGCCGTTGGTCAGATACTGGCCGGACTTAGAACCAAAAACTGAGCTCCTCTCTGAGAGGAGACATTACCACAGGTTAATCATCCAGATGGTACACTTTTCATTACCATCTTGGGTCCACTATTGCATTACCGTTGACATTGACCGAAAAAGGCATCCAGAACGCCGCCTGTGATGCCTTTTTATTGACAGGGGAGCACAAGGGTTTCTATAATTGTAGGAAAAGTTACAAAACATCTTGAAGTAATAATGTAAAAAAAAGATAACATAAAATGTTTAACAGGATAAAGCGAGACAGGTTAAGATTGAATCAATCTTTTAATGTTATTTGATTAGGAAAGGAAAATTTGCCATGTTTACAAAAGAAGCCCTCGAGAAGACAAAAAAGATGTTGGAGCAATGGGAGAGAGAGGTAGAAGATATCTATAAAAAGAAGCTGAAGTTTGAATCTCCTCAATATACTTCAGAATCCGGGATACCCCTCAAGTATGTTTACACGCCGGATGATGTGAAGGATTTAGAAGTGGAGGCGCCCGGGGCTTTCCCCTATACCAGGGGGAACAGGGCGCTGGGGTATCAGTATATGCCCTGGATGATCCAGTTGCTCCATGGCTACGGCACCAGCGAGGAGACGAGGGAACGCACCAAATACCTGGTAAAGGAAGGAATGAAAGGATACGGAGAACAACCGGCCGTCCTCTTTGCCGTGGATACTCCTACCCATTGCGGTTTTGATCCCGATAACCCCAGGGCGCGCGGCATGATTGGTCTGGGCGGTGTCAATATAACCACCCTCGAAGATATTGACACCCTCCTTAAAGACTACGATCTCCCCAATACCCGCGTGGCCGATAACATCAGATTCACCTGCCTGCCCTTCCTGGCGATGTATGTAGTCTACGCCGAAGGCAGGGGACACAGTCCCGGGGAGTTAAACGGTCAAAGCCAGAATGGATTGGGTAACAGGTGCCTGACCACCAATCTGCCGTCTCCTGTCCCTGATACCCAGTACAAGCTGGAGATCGAGTTGATAAAATATACCTCCCAGGCTATCAAGAGGTGGAACCACACAAACCTCTGCGGTTATGTCTTAGGGGAAATGAATGCTACGCCGGCCCAGGAACTGGGAATCGTACTTTCCAAGGCCATTGACCTGGTTGAAGGGGGGATAAAGGCCGGCCTTAAGCCGGACGATTTTGTTCCCCGGTTCAGTTCTCAAGTTCACTTGGGGATGAACTTCTTTGAAGAGATAGCAAAACTCCGTGCATGGAGACGGATGTGGGCAAAGATCATGAAGGAGAGGTTCGGCTGCAAGGATCCGAGGTCCCTCCAGTACAGGATCCATGTGCATACCGCCGGTTCTTCGCTCACATCCCAGCAGCCTTTGAATAACATTACCCGCTCCACCCTCCAGGTGCTGGCCTGTGTTCTTGGTGGCGTGCAGTCCATGCATACCAATTCTTACGATGAAGCTATCGGCCTGCCTTCCGAGGAGGCGGTGCGTACGGCCATCCGGATAAACCAGATCGTCCTCCATGAAACGGGGATACCCCAGGTGACTGACCCGCTGGGTGGTTCTTACTATTTAGAATGGCTCACGGACAAGGTGGAAGAAGAAACAGAGAAGGTCAGGAGTGAGATAGAAAGCCGGGGGGGCTATTTCGGGTGCATAAAGAATGGCTGGCTCCGCCAGCTCTTAGAAAAACAGAGCATAAAATGGCGTCAGGAGGTTGATAGCGGGGAGAGGGTCGTCGTGGGTTTGAATAAGTTCAGAGTGGAAGAAGAGGAAGAAGTGCCGGCTTTTACCGGATACCAGCCTGAGATCGAGGCAGAGATCATAAAGAGGACGGAAAAATGGAAGAAGAACCGGGACAACAGCAAGGTGAAAGATTCCTTAGAGAGGGTGAAGGAGTCCATGGTGAATTTTGATGCGGTGGAAAAGGCAGGGATCCTTATGCCTGCTTTGTTAGAGGCCGCCAGGGCTAAATGTACACTGGGTGAAATGATGGAGTCAATAGTAGAGGTCAGTGGAGGTAGAATATATGCTTAGAGAGGAAACCATGAAAGACCAGGGCAAGGGGAAGGGGAAGGGGAAGGGTAAAATGAGGGCCCTGTTGGCGCGTTTTTCTCTGGACGGACACGACCGGGGGCTTCTCTCTGTCATGAGCAGTTTCAGGAATAGAGGTATCGAGGTTGTCTATACCTACTTTAGTGATCCGAAAGAACTGGCTAAGGCAGCCGAACAGGAGGATGTGGACATTATAGGCATCAGCAGTTCTATGGGAGAGCATTTCTACGTCGCCTCCAATCTGGTGAAAGTGCTGAATGAACAAAAGATAGAAATACCGGTGATCATGGGGGGTGTCATCCCCACGAGGGATATACCTGAACTTTTGGATATGGGGATAAAGAAAGTATTCAAGCCGGGCTCGGCGCCGTGCGAGATCGTGGACTTTGTCTTTGAGATGTCAAAAAATTCGCTAAACACCTGACTACTGTAATTAAAAATGGGAGGATTTAGAAATGTACTATGCTGAGAGATTGGCCAACTGGTCGGAAAACAAGACCTACCTCCTGCCTGCCCTTCAGCATAGCACAAAAAAACGTCCTGTTCCAAGGGAGGAGAAAGAAGGATGAAAGAAGAGGGTTCACACAGGGCGGAAACGAGAAGAAAGCCACGGGGTGTGACCTGGCACCGGCGGTCAGCCCGGCAAGCGGTCCAGCGGGCTTTGCAGTTGCCGGATGTCCCGGGCCATGACATGGGTGTAAATCTCGGTGGTCTTCACGTCCGCGTGGCCGAGGAGTTCCTGGAGCACGCGGATGTTCACCCCGTTTTCCAGCATGTGGGTGGCAAAACTATGGCGCAGGGTGTGACAGCCGGTCTCCCGCCTATCCTTGGGGTATTTCCGGGATAGGGACTCGGGGATGTAGACCTCTCCGAACCCATCCTCAAGATCCTGATGATGGAGGGACTTCACCATGAAAGCAATGCGTATTTCGGCACCTTACATCTATCATGCTGCCACTTTCCTCGTGGGACTTTTCCTGTGCCTCATCACTATTGTAGAAGCAAAAGCAAGCGGCGGGGTGGAGGCCGCAGGCGATGTGTTGCAGTTTGTTCTGCCAGCGACCGCGGTCGGGCTGACAATAGGATACAAGGACGGCGCAGGAGCGTTACAGTTTGGGGAATCGGCAGCACTTACTCTCGGTGTCACCTACGGCCTCAAATATACTGTGAACGAGAGTCGTCCCAACGGCGGAAGACATTCCTTTCCTTCGAGACACACTTCCATTTCCTTCTCCGCCGCCGAGTTCATGCGCAAACGTTATGGCTGGGACTATGGGATACCGGCTTATGTAGCGGCGTCCTTTGTGGCTTACAGTCGTGTTGAGGCCCGACAGCATCATGTACATGATGTTGTAGTCGGCGCCGGCATCGGTATCCTCAGCAGCTACGTCTTTACCAAACCATACAAAGACTGGTATGTTCAGGCGGAGGCCGATGGCAAGTATTACAGCATCAGGCTGAGTCGCACTTGGTAGAACAAGAGATATAGAATGCACCTAACAAAACAATCCAGCCAATCGCTTGCAGCGCCGGCTGATTTTTGCCGTTCGTTGTCTGAAGATTTAAAATTCATATCTTGACAATGTTCACATATTTGTTTACCTTATAATCATGAAAACAATCTCATTCTATCGGACTGCGTCAGGCAAGTGTCCTGTTAAAGAGCACTTGGATAGGCTGACAGACACACAGGCGACCAAGATAGCATGGGTATTGAAATTGATTCGAGAGATTGATCAGGTTCCATCTAAATACCTCAAGAAGCTGGTCAAGACAAACGATATTTGGGAAGCCAGAGTTGATGTGGGAAGAAACACCTTCCGTCTTCTTGGCTTCTTTCATGGTCAAGAGTTGATCATACTGACCAACTCCTTCCAAAAGAAGAGCCAGAAAATTCCTTTAAAGGAGATTAAACTGGCAGAAAAGCGGAAGAAAGAATATTTGAGCAGGAGGTAAATAGAAGATGGACGATCTGGATAAATACATTGAAACAAGAAAGAAGCAAAGCCCCCAATTTGCAAAAGATTTTGACAAAGGATATGAACAATTCAAGATTGGTATCCTCCTGAAACAGGCTCGTATTGAAGCTGGCTTCACCCAGGAACAAGTGGCTAAGAAATTGCGTACTAAGAAATCTGCCATCTCCCGGATTGAAAACCATGCAGAAGACATCCGCCTCTCTACATTAGTAAATTATGCTCAAGCGGTAGGCAAACACCTCCAACTCGAAGTTGCCTAAGAGTAGCGAACAAGGGCATTGAGATGGACTGGTAAAAGCCGGCGATTTTTTTCTTTTGCACAGGCCGTCTAAATAGCAAACTTTTGATGTAGTTTCCAAGGTTATCGCAAGCTTTTCCCAGCCACTCATGCCTGCCGTTATGTCTAAAGAAAAGGAATAATGATAATGGACTCATATGAACAATATGAAAAAGATTGTAAAAGAATACGAGAACTGAATGTAGCCCTTTTGAAAGATTTTGAAAGCTGGCTTGCGGAAAAGAACCTTTCAGCAAAAACAACAAGAAAGCACTGCTCAAACATTGATTTCTATATCAATGATTTCCTTCTGTATGAAGAGGCAATAGAAGCTGCTGATGGAGCTGGAAATATAGGAGGGTTTCTGGGTTATTGGTTTATTCGTAAAGCCATGTGGGCAAGCCTAACAGCTATAAAGGAGAACGCTTCGAGTCTAAAAAAATTTTATCAATTTATGTTTGAAAAAGGGAAAATATCAAAGGAATCATTAGATGAATTGAAACAGACAATCAAGGAAGATATGCCAGAATGGCTTGCTACAATGGAGAGATATGATGATCCTGATATTGAAGACCCAGAAGAAATATGGGGATTTTGACATAACAAATCACTGGAGAGGGGTGCGAAAAAAGCTGACGCTTTTTCGCACCCCTCAGTTTGGTCGTTAGATTTCTCTATAAAATACTCTTGACATTTCACGCACTATCGTATACATTGTATTACAATTGAATCAGGAGGTGCTTCATGAGTACAGCCATATCCGTTAGGCTCCCTAAGGAGCTATCCGAGCAATTGGAGAGCATAGCCAAGGAAACAGAGAGACCACGCTCTTTTATAATCCAGAAAGCGTTAGAGTCCTACATAGAAGATTATGCAGATCTACAGGTAGCTCTCGATCGGCTCCATGATAAAACAGATCCTATAGTTTCTGGCAAAGAGCTAAGGAAATCTCTTGGCTTATAATATCGTCTACAAAAAGTCGGTTCATCGCGACTTAAAAAAGCTTTCAAAAGCAGAGGCTGGTCGTATCCTCGACCAAATTGAACGGGAGCTTTTAAAAAAACCTGAGTCAAATCCCGTCCTCAAAGGACAATTTGCCGGGCTTCGCAAATTTCGAGTAGGTGACTATCGGGTAATTTACGCATTATTAGGTGACGATATCCTTATCCTCAGAATTGGTCACCGAAGAAATGTCTATAAAGGCGAAATCTAATCGGGTAGCCGGGGGATTTTCTCCCCCAGCCCCCACACCACCCGGCAAATGTCCATCTCTTCTCTCGGATCAGGAACATGGGAAAGATACGAGAAATAGTCATCAAGAGAAATGGTATGCCTGTGGGGCGTTACTACTACTCCTTCGTTGGGGCTTAGCTTAGAGTGGTGCAGGTAAAGGAAGGTCACCGTTAGATCTACATTGAAGACCTGAAAGGAAAAATGTTCTAAACTCTACCAGGGAAAGAAGAAAAGGGCCCTTTTTATGTTTGTTCTTGGACTGCATGGTAGTCCACGCAAGAATGGAAATACAGCCCATCTACTTGCCTCATTTTTAGCGGAGACGGAAAAGCTTGGCGCCCGCATACACAGTCTGCCAGTGGCCGAAAAGAAGATAACACCCTGCCAGGGATGCAGAATCTGTGAAAGAGAGGGTTTTTGTCTTCTGAAGGACGACATGGAGGAGATATATCCCCTCCTCTGGCGGGCAGATATCATCGTTATGGCTACTCCTGTCTTCTTCTACGGTCCACCGGCCCAAATGAAGGCCCTCATTGACCGCTCTCAGGCCCTCTGGTCCAGAAGGTACGTATATAATCTCACCGATCCAGGCCGGAGGTGGAGGCAAGGGTTTTTATTATCCCTCGGTGCGACAAGAGGCGGGAAACTCTTCGACGGGGTTACCCTCACCGCTAAATATTTTTTCGATGCCGTGGGGGCCAGCTTTGTCGGGAGCCTCACTTACAGGCAGATAGAGGAACCGGGAGACATCGCAAAGCACCCGACCGCCCTGTCAGAGGTAAAGGAAATGGCCGGAGGGCTCATACAACCATTTCTCAAGAGGAAAAAAATCCTCTTTCTCTGCCGGGAAAATGCCTGCCGTAGCCAGATGGCGAGCGCGTTTGCCCGGTATTACGCGGGGGACAGGATGGAAGTGGAAGGCGCCGGCAGTCAACCAGCCAAAGAAATAAACGTTTCCATGGTGGAGACGATGAAGGAAAAGGGAATAGACATGGCTTTTCGCCGGACAACCTCCATTGATGAGGTCTTAAGCTATATGAAGCCGGACCTGATCGTCACCATGGGTTGCAAAGATGAATGCCCTTCAATTCCCGGCGTACCCATCCAGGACTGGGATTTACCGGACCCCTCCGACAAACCCATAAGCTTTATGCGTGAGGTGAGGGACGAGATTGAAAAAGGGGTGGAAAAACTGATCAGTTCAACTTAGATGAGAGCTTTAGCTTTACAACAAGGTCAAACAGTGAATACATTTAACCAATTTAGAAGAAAAAAAATGGGGCTTTTTCCCGCCATCATTCTCCTTTACCTGTTTCAAACTGCAGGACTTGCCCATAGCGCCTTTACTATTGACGATGAGAAAAAGCTCGGGAAAGAATTTTTTGAAAAATTAGAACAGAGCGGCGCCCTTATCCAGAATCCAAAGGTTAACAGTTACATCGCCCAGCTCGGTAATCGAATCCTCTCACACAGTCAGAAAGCCCCTTTCGACTTCCGATTCTCTATCATCAAGAGTTCCGCCATCAATGCCTTTGCCACCCCGGGAGGTTACATCTATGTCAATAGAGGACTCATCAACCTTGTAGAAAACGAAAGCCAGCTTGCCGGTGTACTGGCACATGAAATAGCCCATGTAAATGCAAGACATATCGCTGACATTATTGATAAGTCGAAGAAGGTCAGTATCGGTACCCTTGCCGCAATTCTTGCCGGAGCCTTCCTTGGCGGAGGGGGTGAAGCTTCTGCGGCAATAACGACTTTTGCCATAGCAGGTGCTACCCATTTAAGTCTGAAGTACACGCGAGAGCATGAAGAAGAAGCGGACAGGCTCGGCATCTCCTACCTGGTTAGTACAGGATATGATGGAAAGGCCATGTTAGATTTCTTAAAAATTATGAGGAGGTATGAGTTCTACTCAAACTCTGTTCCGTCTTACTTTCTGACCCATCCGGGCACCGACGAGAGGATCGGATACCTCGATGGACTCATTCAGACCATCTACACCCACCACGGGGCAGAAAGCATCATCGGTGGGTTTAAAAGGATTCAGACAATCCTGCTCCTCAATGACAGAAATCTTAATGCAACACTAAAACACTTTCAAAACGAATTAGAGAAGAATCCGAACAGCGTTGATGACCTTTATGGCCTTGCTGTGACCCAGGAAAAGCTCGGTCTCATTCCCGAATCCCTAAAAAATTTTCACCAGGCCTTAAAACTCTCTCCTGACGATGAGGATATCCTCAGAGACTCAGGCATTACTTACTTTAAGATCGGTCGGGCAGCCGAAGCTATTAACTTTCTCAAGAAGGCTCTAAGCATTAATGAGGACGATGTAAACACTCTTCTCTATCTCGGAAGATCTTATGAGGCGCAGGAAGATTATGCAACAGCTCTTACCCTCTACAGAAAACTTGAGAAGAAAAATATTGACGATGCAGATATATATTACAATATCGCCATGGCCTACGGCAAAACAAACAACCCAGGCGATTCACATTACAACTTTGGGATCTACTTCAAGAAAAAAAATAAAAGGGAAAGCGCCCTATTTCATTTTAAGGAAGCACTGAAATACTTTCCCCAAGACTCTCAGAGGGCAAAGGAGATAAAAAAAGAAATGGAAGCCCTGAAACCATCGTAGGGGCAAGTCCCCCTCCCCCGTGCCTGCCCAAAGGGCTAAAATTCGACCCTATCCACCTGTTGCGGTGCCAGTTCTTTCTGGGCATAATCGTCATAGAGCCGTTCCTTGATAAATAGATCAAAGAGGTCGGAGTCTAGATGATGGTCGGCTACCATAAGCTCCATAATTTTCATTGCCTCGGAAAGGGTCTTTCCCTTCTTATAGGGCCGATCCTTGGCCGTTAAAGCTTCGAACACATCGGCCAGTGCCAGGATACGGGACTGGAGGGGAAGTTGATCGCCTTTCAAGCCAGAGGGATAGCCTGTACCATCGAGCTTTTCATGATGGGCAGCGGCATAATCCTGGACATGTCTTAATTTCTTCGGAAAAGGCAGTTGAGAAAGCATCTTATGTGTGACTGCGGCATGGTTGTTGATAATACCCCTCTCTTCGTCTGTCAAGGTGCCCCGGCGAATGCTGAGGTTATAAATTTCGTTATCGTTGAGCAGGGGTTGTAGTTTCCCATCTAAAGCCCATTGTCTTTGCGCAACGCTTTTCAATCTTTCAATCATCCCGTCAGCCATGTATTCGCCACCAACATTGGCAGCACATAGAAAATTAAAATCTTCCCTCAATGCCTTGATGAATTCATCATCTTCGGCCAAAACAACCTCCCTGCCAGAATCCCAATCCCTCCCAACTCCCCTCTTCAGCAACTCAATCTCATGATCTCTTTTGATTACCTCAAAGCGGGTTTTCAGGAACTCAATTCGGTCACAGATCGTCTCCAGTTTTGTGGCCTTGTCAATAATGTATTCCGGGGTGGTTATCTTACCCATATCATGAAGCCATGCCGCGATCCGCAGTTCTCTCATCTGGTCTTCGCTAAGGCAGACATCTGCGTAAGGGCCTTCCGTGGCTTCATTGATCTTCCTCGCAATTGCCATCGTCAAATCTGCCACCCTGCGAACATGGCCACCAGTGTAAGGTGATTTCTCATCAATGGCCGTAGCGATTGTTTTGATAAAGGATTCTAACAGGTTCTCGAGATCATAAATGAGACGGTTGTTAGAAAGGGTCACCGCTGCCTGGGAGGCGAGAGACTCCGTCATCCGCTGGCTTTCCAGGGAAAAGGTAATAACCTCACCTGTAGCAGTGTCGAGGGCATTCAATAACTGGAGGACCCCGATAATATTGTTTTCATGATTCCGCATGGGCGCCACGAGCATGGATCGAGAGCGGTAGCCGGTTTCAGCATCAAACTTCCTCGTGCCTTCAAAGTTGAACCCACTGGCATTGTAGACATCAGGAATATTGACCACCTCACCCGAGATGGCTGCATAGGCAGAGACATTGGCATAATTAGGACTACCATCGGGGTTCTTCAGCATGACCGGGGGCCAGGTAATCTTTCCGCTGGTTCCTCCCATACGGACCTTTAATGTGTCGTTCTGCACGATGGCAAAGTGGAGGGCCGTCTCGTCATCGGACATAATATACAGAGTACCCCCATCGGCACAGGTATATCTTCTGGCCTCTTCTACGATCATTTCAAGGAGCCGGTCCAGGTTCCGCTCGGCAGAGAGGGCAGCACCTATCCTGGTCATCTGCCTGATGTGGCCTATTTGTTCCTCGGTAAATTCTCTGACATCGGATACCAGCTTATTCAGCAAACGGTTGATCTGGTCATTGTCGGTAAAACAAACAAACCCCTTATCCCTTTTCTTCATAAGACTTCTTTCCTCTAAATTTACCGAATTGCAACACGGGAGATGTGTTTCTCAAGTTTCTTCTTTATGTCTTTGAATTCCTCGTATGAATAAGTTGTTTCTGCAAGAAATTCTCTGTCTAAGGTCTTTGAAGGAATAAACGGCTGCAACACGTAAAGGCGGGCATTTTTTATTAACTTTCCGCAATGGAAAAGGTCGTTTTTTGTCAACTGCGATCTTACCACTGTTGTACGAAACTCGTATTCAATACCTGAATGCATAATCATCTCAATGCTCTCTTTAATCAGGCACTGGTGAATCTGAGTTCCCGTAATTATCCCATATTTTTCCAGAGGTCCCTTTATATCCATGGCAATATAGTTTACCAGTTTACCCTCAATGAGTTTAGTGAGAACCTCAGGATGTGAACCGTTTGTATCAATTTTGATCAGGTGCCCCATTTTTTTAATATGTCTTATGAATGATAGCAAATCGGCCTGAATGGTCGGTTCACCACCGGTAATGGTTACCGCATCCAGTTTCCCCTTCCGTTTGTTTAAGAAGGAAAAAAATTCCTCCTCTGCCAGACATTGACCGTAAAGATCGGGATCTACCAGTTCCGGATTATGGCAGTAAGGACATCTGAAATTACAGCCCTGGGAAAAGACAATGGCGCATATCTGTCCAGGATACTCAAGAAGAGAAACTTTCTGAAGCCCCCCAATCTTCATCTTTTTGTTAAAAAGTAAATACCCTTCTCAAATTGAATTCTTCCTGTTTTCCCCTGTTCCACTGCTTGACAGGACGTAAATAACCAACAACTCGGGAATAGATTTCACATGGTTCCTCACATCTCGGACATGTTGCTCTCTCACCGCTTAGATACCCATGAGAGGGACAGACACTGAATGTGGGAGTGAAAGTTAGATACGGCAAATGGTAGCGAGTGCAGATCTTACGGATAAGGGTCTTTACCGCAGCAGGATCGGGAAGCCGTTCACCAGCATAGATATGAAAAACCGTTCCCCCCGTATATTTTGCCTGGATGCTGTCCTGGAGATCAAGGGCTTCAAAGATATCATCTGTGAAATTGACCGGCAGTTGCGTTGAATTAGTATAGAATGGCTCTGGGTTCCCCGATTTATCCTCATTGGCACAGATGATGTCAGGATATTTTTCTTTATCAATTTTTGCCAGGTGGTAGGATGTTCCTTCCGCCGGTGTTGCCTCAAGGTTGTAATTATTGCCCGTTTCTCTCTGAAACTCGATTAACTTGTCTCTCATAAAACCCAGGACCTTCCGGGTAAATTCCTGCCCGGGAGGGGTTGCAATACTCCTGCCCAGGAAGTTCAGACAGGCCTCATTCATACCCACAAGACCAATTGTGGAAAAATGATTCTTCCAGTACTCATTAAACCGCTTCTTTACATCTCTCAGATAATATTTTGTATAGGGATAAAGGTTTCCCTCTGTAAACGTTTCCAGGACTTTTCTCTTGGTCTCCATACTTTCCTTGGCAATAATCATCAGTTTCTCCAGTTGCCCGAAAAATTCATCTTCGCCGTCAGACAGATAACCGATCCTCGGCATATTTATGGTGATCACCCCGATGGAGCCCGTGAGGGGATGGGAACCAAAAAGTCCCCCACCTCTTTTCTCCAATGTCCTGTTGTCAATGCGGAGTCTACAGCACATACTTCTGGCATCCTCCGGGTTCATGTCTGCATTGATAAAATTAGAAAAATAGGGCACCCCATACTTGGCCGTCATCTCCCAGATTCCATCGAGATTCCGATCGTCCCACTGAAATTCCTTCGTAATGTTATAAGTAGGAATCGGAAAGGTAAATACCCTGCCTTTGGCATCCCCATCCGCCATTACCTCGAGAAACGCCCTGTTGAACAGGTTCATCTCTTCCTGAAATTCCCCGTATGTTTCCTTCTGTGGCAGGCCGCCAATAATTACATTCTGATTTGCATAATACGCTGGTACAGTGACATCGAGAGTTACATTGGTGAAGGGAGTCTGAAAGCCGACCCTCGTAGGCACATTGATGTTGAAGATAAACTCCTGCATGGCCTGTCTTATTTCCTTAAAATTCAGACGGTCGTATCGTACGAAAGGGGCCAGAAGTGTATCAAAATTTGAGAAAGCCTGGGCGCCAGCCGCCTCCCCCTGAAGAGTATAGAAGAAATTGACAATCTGCCCTAATGCGCTCCGGAGGTGTTTGGCCGGTTTACTCTCCACCTTACCCGATACACCTTTGAATCCTTCCGTAAGGAGGTCAAAGACATCCCAGCCCACACAGTAAACAGAAAGAAGACTTAAATCGTGGATGTGGAAGTCACCTTCCACATGAGCTTTTTTAATTTCCGGAGAATAGATATTGTTTAACCAGTATACCTTGCTAACTTCAGAAGAAATATAGTTATTCAATCCCTGTAAAGAATAATCCATGTTACTATTTTCATTAATCTTCCAGTCAATCTTTTTCAGATATTGGTCAACTAAATCAACCTCCATCTTATTGGCAATTTCCCTTAATCTGGCATGCTGATCACGGTAGATGATATAGGCCTTTGCCGTGCGGCGATAAGGAGAAGATAAGAGGACTTCTTCCACGATATCCTGAATCTCTTCCACAGTGGTGATTTTATCGTCAAATAGTTCCTCTGCTAAATTAAGCACCTTGATGGTAAGTTTTCGCGCCGTGGCAAGATCGAATTCACCCGTTGCCATACCTGCCCTGGCAATAGCATTAGTGATCTTTTCAGCATTAAACTTTACCAAACGGCCGTCCCTTTTTCTTATCTTCGTATGCATGAAAACTTTCCCTCCTCTCCTCATAACGAGAAAATTTTTATCTCTTTTACAATATGCAAAACTCAATATATTGAACTGCTTTTAAATATACTACCGTATATAGATATAAGCAAGAAAAAAAAAGATGAGTGTGAAGTTTGAAGCGAGCTAAAATGACTAAAGTAAACTAAAGTTGAGGAATCTTACCTTAACTTTAGTACTACTACGTTAAGTAGTAAGAGTCATCATAGGTAACAATGTTTTCTTTTTTCCCTCGAATTTTCTTACCGCAGGTTGGGCATATGCCGGTGTACATGAGCAATAGTTTCTGGAGCCAGCGGCGGACAGCCGGCAAGGTCAATCCAGAAATTTTTTTTATTGCCGATGCGTTCAAGCATGAGAAAGGCATAGGCCATGGCAACAAGGGTGACATGATGATGCCAGCCCTGCCAGGAGCGTCCCTCAAAATGATCCAGCCCCAGTTCCCTTATATCTGTCGGAGTAGTATTATTCTAAGTGGTATTTTTTTTGACCCTCGACATAAAGATCGTTTCCATTAACATCATTGACCACAATCACAGGAAAGTCCTCCACCTCCAATCTTCGTATCGTCCCTGGTCCCTCCTCATATGCTATGATCTCCTCTTTCTTGACCCGCTTGCTCAAAAGGGCGCCAGCGCCCCCGATGGCGACAAAGTAGACCGCTTTATATCTTTTTATTGCCTCTTTGACTGCATCGGATCGCATACCCTTTCCAATCATCCCTTTCAGGCCTTTCTCAAGCAGGGCAGGGGTATAGTAATCCATACGATAACTGCTTGTGGGACCTGCCGAGCCGAAGATTCTCCCCGGTTTTGTAGGTGTGGGGGTGACATAATAGATAATCTGATATCTGATATCGAAAGGAAGTTCCTGACCGTTCTTCAATAAATCAAAGAGTCTTTTATGGGCGGAATCCCTGGCCGTGTAAACGATACCGCTGATCAGTACCCGATCTCCGATTTTTAATTTCTCTACATCCTCGTTGGAAAGTGGCGCTTGTAAACGAATTAATTCGCTCATCTATACCCCTATACCCCTTTGTCTTATGTCTTATGTCTTACGACTTATGTTTTACGAACCATGTTAAATTACGGTTTCTCTGTATCTGTGTGCGTGGCACTGAATATTCACTGCCACAGGTAGGCTGGCGTAATGGCACGGCATCATTAATATATGAACCGCAAGCGCCGTGACCCTGCCACCAGCTCCCTGTGGACCGATGCCAAGTTTATTAATTCCAGTTAATATTTCTTCTTCTAATTTTTCTAATTCTGGATTGGGATTTTTACTCCCCAGGGGCCTCAGCAAACTCTTCTTGGCAAGGAGAGCTGCCCGCTCAAAGGTCCCCCCAATTCCGACTCCGGCAATGACAGGGGGACAGGGATTAGGCCCCGACTCTTTTACCCTTTGGATAACATAGTTTTTGATACCCTCTATCCCCTCTGCCGGGGTAAGCATCGCCACCCGGCTCATGTTCTCGCTGCCACCCCCTTTGGGCGCCACTGTGATCTTGATTCTATCTCCGGGAACAATGTCCATATGTATAACGGCAGGCGTATTATCTCCAGTATTTACCCGCGTTAAGGGATGACAAATTGACTTCCTTAAGTATCCATCTTGGTATCCCTGTCGCACACCTTCCTGGATGGCCTCTTTCAGATCACCTCCCATCAGATGAACATCCTGTCCTAACTCGATGAATACAACGGCAAACCCTGTATCCTGGCAGATGGGTATTCTCTCTTCTCGCGCGATGCGGGCATTCTCCTTTAATGCTTTCAGTATAACTAATCCAA
This sequence comes from Syntrophales bacterium, assembly GCA_030018935.1. Taxonomy (NCBI): domain Bacteria; kingdom Pseudomonadati; phylum Thermodesulfobacteriota; class Syntrophia; order Syntrophales; species Syntrophales bacterium. The sequence goes on along the minus strand of JASEGZ010000005.1, from coordinate 22,606 downwards.
GAGGGGATTCTTCCTTTTCTATCGCCTGGTCGAAGGCTTCAAGCATCTCATCACTGAGAACGATACTGGCCTCTATACAAAGTCTTCTAATCTTTTCGGTAATTAACCTTACATTGATCTTTCTCATCGTCTTTCTACTTCTTCCTTGTCAATTACTGGCGATTCAGGACCTGCAATTCAGGATAGCCTCACAGTTTCGGCGATGTATTTAATGATATCTTCCGTAGATGTACCTGGTTGAAATATCACCCTGATTCCAGCTTTTTTTAATTCTGAAATATCCTCACCCGGGATGATGCCTCCCCCCATGACGGGAATATCCTCGGCCCCTTTTTCTTTTAGAACCTGGGTCACCTTTGGGAAGAGGTGATTGTGGGCGCCAGAGAGACAGGAAAGGCCTACAATATCAACTCCCTCCTGAATAGCAGCATTTGCAATCTGTTCAGGGGTCTGACGGATTCCCGTGTAGATCACCTCCATCCCTGCGTCTCTTAGAGCACGGGCAATAACCTTCACCCCCCTGTCGTGACCATCCAATCCCGGTTTTGCAAGAAGCACACGAATCTTTCGAGACATAAAACCTCCTTGATACTAAATTTTAAATTTAGAATTTTTAGCTTTCCCTGTACTCCCCAAAGACCTCTCTCAAAGTATCTGAAATCTCTCCCAGGGAGGCGTAGGCATTGACCGCCTCTAAGATAGGAGGAAGCAGATTTTCCGTTCCTTCGGCTGTTTTCTTGAGAACAGCCAAGGCATCCTTTACCTTGCCCTGGTCCCTTTCCTTCTTTATTCTGGAGAGCTTTTCCCGCTGGTATTTCTCCACTTCAGGACTGACACGGAGGATATTCTGGAGGGGTTCTTCCTTCACCTGGAATTGGTTGACCCCAACGATAATCCGTTTCTTTGCTTCGATCTCTTTCTGATATTGATAAGCGCTATCTCCAATCTCTTGTTGGATGTAACCTGCTTCGATGGCTTTTATGGCGCCGCCCATGCTGTCTATCTTTTCGATATATTCCATAGCTTTTTTCTCTATTTCATTTGTGAGGACTTCCAGGGCATAGGAGCCTCCCAGGGGATCCACCATATCGGCAACGCCACTCTCATAGGCAATGACTTGCTGTGTTCTCAGAGCAATCGTCACAGCGTCTTCAGAGGGCAAAGCGAAAGCTTCATCTCTTGAATTGGTGTGAAGCGACTGTGTTCCGCCTAACACGGCAGCCAGGGCCTGAAAGGCAACCCGCACTACATTGTTATCGGGTTGCTGTGCCGTGAGTGTACAGCCCGCCGTCTGGGTATGAAATCTTAACATACATGATTCGTCCCTTTTTGCCCCAAAGCGCTCTCTCATGATTTTTGCCCAGAGTCTTCGGGCTGCCCTGAATTTGGCAATTTCTTCGAGGAAATTGTTGTGAGAGTTGAAAAAGAAAGAGAGCCTGGAGGCAAAGGAATCTACATCAAGACCCGCCTTTATAGCCGCCTCCACGTAGGCGATGCCATCTGTTAGGGTGAAGGCCACTTCCTGAACAGCGGAGGAACCCGCCTCGCGTATGTGATAACCGCTGATGCTGATGGTATTCCACCGGGGGATGTGGTCCTTACAATAAGCGAAGATGTCTGTGATAATACGCATCGAGGGAAGGGGCGGGAAGATGTGTGTCCCTCGGGCGGCATATTCTTTGAGGATATCGTTCTGGATCGTTCCCTGTAAAACTTCCGCCTTGACCCCCTGTTTTTCCGCCACGCCGATGTACATCGCCAGGAGGATGGCCGCGGTGGAGTTGATCGTCATTGAAGTCGAAACCTTATCGAGGGGGATGCCGTCGAAGAGGATCTCCATATCTTTCAAGGTATCAATGGCAACACCGACCTTTCCCACTTCCCCTCTAGCGAGAGGATGATCGGAATCGTATCCGATCTGCGTGGGGAGGTCGAAGGCCACGCTTAAGCCTGTCTGTCCGTGGTCAAGAAGATACTTGTAACGTTTGTTTGTCTCCTCCGCTGTGGCAAACCCCGCATACTGCCGCATCGTCCAGAAGCGGCCCCGGTACATCGTAGGCTGTACCCCTCGGGTGAATGGGTATTCCCCGGGGAATCCCAGATCACGGCAGTAGTCAGTATCATCCGTATCAAGGGACGTATATAATCGCTCCATCTCGATCTGAGAAGTAGTTTTAAATACAGCCTCTCTCTCCTTTGCCTTTGTGAGGACTTTATTCAGCGTTGTCTTTTCCCAGCGTTCCTGGTCTTCTCGAATGTTTTTTCCCATGTTTTTCCTCCTCTTTTCTCAAGTTCCTTAGTTTTTCATCTTCTTGACCAATGCGTCATAAGATGAAGAAGCGATGATCTCATTGAATTGGACTCGGTAATTGTTTACCGCACTTATTCCTTCAATAACCATATCATAGGCAAGCCACTGCTCTCCTTTTTTGAGCATACGGTACTCTACTGTGGCTTCCGTTCCCTTTTTCTTGTTGATGACCTTGGTCTTGACGACAGCCCGATTCCCATCAATGGTTTCATTTTCATAGACAATTTGCTCACCTGAATAGATATCCAGTTTCTCGCTGTAGGATCGTTTCAAGAGATCACGGAATAAATTAATGAATTCCTCTTTTTCCTGGGGGGTCCGTTTTTTCCAGTGCAATGCCAGCGCCCTCTTGGAGACTTCCTGCCAGTCAATCATGTCCTCAACGATATCCATTACCAATTCTTTGCGTTTTTCTTTTCTGTTCTGCAAGGCGGGATCATTTAAAATCTTCACGACCAGATCGGCTTTTGCCTTGATCTGTTCTGTTGGACCTGTTGCCCAGGAAGAAACCACCAGCGCCAGAGATATTAAAAGCGTGATCAGGCCAACAAAAAGATATTTTGTAATTTTCATTATCATTTTTCTCCTTTTTGCAAATCAGTCAAGCAAGGTTACTTCTTTATCTGGTTTCTTCGATATTCGAAGTAGGCATTACGCGTGGAAACATAAGGATCAATGGCAGACTCCTTAAATTCCTCATACGTACCGAGCGTTAAGGAAGTTTCATTGAGTTTGTCTGTCGCGGTTCCGATGGTGGGGTAAGTTGTGTTCACCTCAACAAATCCCAGATCCGTACGAGGATTTATATAAAATAAGGGATCGGCAAAAAAATCACCCGCCATACCGATCGTATCCCGAACATTAGAAGGTCCAAAGAATGGCCAAATAATATAAAATCCCTCTTTTATGCCATACTTACCTAAAGTTTGGCCAAAGTCCTCCTGGGCTTTTTCCAGATGGAAATAGTTTTTGGCCGGATCAAAGAGACCTAATACCCCCCACGTTGTATTGACGAGAAACCTGGCCAGTTCAGTCCCCGCGCTTTTCAACTTTCCCTGGAGTGTACAATTTATGAAACGCACAGGTGTGGCAATGTTTGAAAGCGCATTCCGCACGGACAATCTTACCTTTTCCGGTAAAACGGCCTTATAACCCCTGGCAATGGGCTTTAAAAAATAGAAATATAGCTTGTCATTGAACCGGAACATAAGATGATTAAATGATTTTAAAGGATCGGGGATAATTTCTATCTCCCTTTCTATTTCCTCCTCTTCCCCTACCTCTTCTGCGCCTTCATCAGCGGTTTCCCCAGATTTTACAGCCGACGGGGTTTCAGCTTTCGCAGTATCGGAAGTTTTTACCTCTGGCGCGGTGTTTTTATCGGGGGTTTCAACACTTTCAACATCCTGCTGTGCCTCAGTTTGAGGTGGATCGGCAACAGCTTCCGTCCTCTGGACATCTTCCCTGCCCCCCTCTGTTGCCTCGACCAAAACATCTTCCTGGGGAGGCGATGATTGGGCATACTGGGGGAAAATAGAGGCAAAAAGAACCAATATTGCCGCCCCGGTTAGCAGCTTGAGAAAGTCCAATTGCTTCACTCTTTCTCTTTCTCCCCGTCGGACACCTTTCCAAAAATAAATTTGGAGATGGTTTTTTCAAGGTCAAAGGGAGCAAGCGTTTCCTGGATTTTACCTCCAGCGGAAATTATGGTATCCGAACTGCCGGGTGTTATTTCTATATACTTTTCACCGACCAGTCCCTTGGTTTTTATCGCGGCAATGGCGTCGTCTTGTATCTGGACGTTGGACGTGATCTGGAGCTTTACCCTGGCCTGATAATCATCAAGGACAATTCCCTTGACCCTGCCGATGTTTACCCCGGCGATCTGGACTTCCGCCCCGTCCTTGAGACCTCCCACATTGGTAAACACTGCGTAGAGAACCGTTCCTTTACCGCCCGTGATATCAAGTTTTCCCAATTTAACAGAGAGATAAGCCAGGCAGGCGATACCTACAAGGAAAAATATCCCCACCTGAAACTCCAGGTTAAATCTTTTCATGATGTCCCCCTCCCCTTATTCTGAATAAACCCTCATCCCCCCCTTCAGAGCGCCACTTAGGGATGAAGATATCTTTGTTTCCAAAATAAGACCTTTCATTCATAAAGGCTCCAAAGGAATTTCCTGGAAAAATTGTCTTACCAAAGGATCTGCCGATGTTTTAATCTCCGCCGGGGTTCCGATGACCTCTATCTTTCCCTCATTAAGTATGGCGATTTTCTGGACGATGGCAAGGATCTGGTAAATGTCGTGGGTAATGATAATACCGGTGAATTTCAGCCGCTCATGGGTTTCCCTGATAAGCTTGTTTATAGACCTGGCTGTTGCAGGATCAAGGCCGGTTGTCGGTTCATCGAAGAGCATAATCTCCGGGTCCATGATGAGGCAACGGGCAAGGGCCACCCTTTTTTTCATTCCCCCGCTTAACTCGGCGGGAAATTTACTCTCCACCTCCAATAAACCGACCTGGGCTAATTCAAAGAGAACCCTTTCTCCTATTTTATCTTTTCTCAGGCGGGTTTTTTCTCGCAGGGGAAAGGCTACATTGTCAAACACATTTACAGAATCAAAGAGCGCCCCTCCCTGGAAAAGAAAACCGATTTTTTTTCGCAGTTGCTCTCTCGCTGGCCCGCGGCTTTGACCAATATCCTCTCCGTTAATGAGGACCTTACCACATTCAGCCCTCATGAGGCCGACAACGTGCTTTAATAAAACAGATTTTCCATGACCACTTTTACCGATCAAGGCCAGGATTTCTCCTTTTCCCACCTTGAAAGTGATCCCTTTTAACACCTCAGTGCCATTTAATGACTTATGGAGATCAATTACTTCGATCATTTTAGAGTAACACCGATGTCAGGAAATAATCCCATACGAGGATCAGTACGGAGGAGGTAACCACTGCGCCGGTAGTGGCCTTGCTGACTCCCTCCGCGCCGTAACTTGTCGTAAATCCCTGATAGCAGCATATCCAGGTTACGATTAATCCGAAACTCAACGATTTGTATAGTCCAATGGTAATATCTTTCATGTCGAGAAAGTTGACCATTTCTCCAAAATAAGCACCTTGACTGACACCGAGAAGTTTAACGCCTACCAGATAACCTCCCAGAATTCCCACCACATTGAAGATGGAGGCCAGTAGAGGAAAAGTGATGATCCCGGCCAGGATGTTGGGAACAATCAGGTACCGGTAAGGATTCAGGGCCATGACTTCCAGGGCGTCAATCTGCTCGGTGATTCTCATAATTCCTATTTCTGCTGCTATGGCTGATCCCGCCCTCCCCGTTACCATTAAAGCTGAGAGGACCGGCCCCAGTTCCCTAATCAGCGCAAGAGCGACGGTCGGACCAAGGAGGGCTTCCGCACCGAATTTCTCCATCCCGTAATACGTTTGCAGTGTCAGAACCATCCCTGTGAAACTCCCCGTAAGGATTACGATGAAAGAAGATTTTACACCGATAAAGCTGATCTGCTTGATGATCCTTCCAATCTTCAGGGGAGGGATGAAGGTCCAGAAAATTGCTGTTCCCAGAAAAACACCCGTTTTCCCCAGCTTTTCCACAAACGTAATGACAAAATTTCCCAATCTTTGAATCAGATTAACCATAAAAACCAACTTTGGGGTATCACCGAATAATGTGGCGCTGGTCAAGTCTCTTTTCTCTCAATTACTATGATGCTATGATGGTTTTCCCAAGACCGACAGGTAACTTCCTACTACCGAGGCGAATATAAGGGAAAGGCCCTTGTGTGTCAATGAAAAAGTGGACACCTTGTTTTCTGCCACGATCAGGACGGCTACTACAGAACCTGAATCATTATGGGTTACATAGCTGCAGAACCTCCACTTACCACAATCGTGTGCCCCGTAATATAGTCTGAATGATGGGAACACAAAAACAGAACAGGGTAAACCACATCTGCTGGCTCGGCAATACGCCCCGCGGGAATGGATTTGATAATCTGCTCGTAGATAGTCTGGTTAGACCAGAAGGGCTTGCTGAACGCTGTTCTTACCAGACCCGGCGCCACTGCGTTGACCTGGATATTGAAAGGTGCAAGCTCAACGGCCAGGACCTTGGTCAGCATCTCGACACCCGCTTTCGCAATTCCATAAATCCCCATACCAGGTGAGGCCTTAGTCCCGGCGAGGGATGAAATGTTGACTATCTTTCCATGCTTGTTTTTTTTCATAATTCCTGCTGCCTTTCGGGAACAGAGGAATGTCCCGGTGAGATTCCCCTCAAGAATTTTGTTCCACACGGGAAGCTCTGTATCCACAACGGATTTGGTCGGCAGGTTCATCCCTACGTTATTAATCAGGATATCCAGTTTGTCATAGCGTTCGACAGTGGTATCAAAGAGATTTTCGACATCACTCTCTTTGACGATGTGGGCCTGAACAGCGAGAAGATTATCCCCGCCACCTAAGTGAGAAACGGCGGCATCAAGACCTTCCTGTTTTCTGCCACAGATAACAACCTTCGCCTTTTCCCGGAGGAGATGCCTCGTTATTTCCAGGCCAATCCCCCGGCTTCCCCCCGTCACAACGGTAACCATGTCTTCAAGACCGTACGTAATGTTGCTCATCCCTTTCCTCCCCAAGCGTGATTTTATGACCCAAAATTGTTCTCTTCCATAACAGATAATGCCGCAATTGGCAAGCGTTCAGCCGTCAGCGATCAGCGGTCAGTAAGACAAGTCAAGACAGAAACTTACGTATGAAAACTTGTCTTGGGAGCAGTGGACTTCTCTTTGTATCTTTTTGTTTTCGCTGAAAGCTGATAGCTGAACGCTTACTTTCATTGAAAGGGTGATCACAGAAAATACTTAATTGCCCGTTGATGTACACTTATAGTAAAAGAATAAAGGTCCAGGACAAGGGGTTGGGTGTACAGAAGAAATTCAGACAGGTCCGATCAGGAGGGGAAAGATTTTTTTCAGGGAGGGTAAGACGATCTCGTGACACAATGTAATATTTTATCATTCAACGTTAAATGGATGACCGTGAATCCTTCCTCTCACAGATCACGGCATTGTTTGGTGAGTGTTGATGACATGACCAGAGAGGGGTACCCGTTTCTCTGTTACACATTGAATCTGAAGGTGATAATGTCACCGTCTTTGACGATGTAATCTTTTCCTTCCAGCCGGAGCTTGCCGGTGGCCCTGGCGCCGGAAAGCGAACTACCGCGGGTCACGAAGTCATCATAGCTCACCACTTCGGCCTTGATGAATCCCCGTTCAAAATCCTTATGGATGGTCCCCGCAGCTTTCAGAGCCTTTGAGCCGGCCAGTATCATCCATGATTTCACCTCATCCCCGGCAACGGTAAAGAAGGAAATACACCCAAGTAGCGAAAATGCCATGCGGATAATGTGCTTGAACGCCGGCTCCTCGATACCCATGACGGAGAGGTACTCTCTCTGCTCCGCCGGTGGCAGAGAGGCAATCTCCTTTTCGATCGGGCAGCAGATGCCGATAACAGGTACAGAAAGGTTCGCCTGCGCCTGAAAGCTATCGGCAAATGGGTTGTCCTCTCGCGTGTTGATGACCACCAGCTCAGGAGAGATCGTCCAGAAGGAAAAGCTCCGCAGGGAACGGATCTCGTCAGTGGTGAGACCGTATTCCCGGATCGCTTTCCCCCCTTCGAGTTGCTCTTTCAACCTCTGGAGGAGCTGATACTGGGAGGCATCCTGTGGATGGATGGCCTTTTTCGACATCCTGTCCAGCCTCTCCAAGCGGTTTTCCACGATTAAAAGATCGGATAATATCAGTTCATCCTCAAGCTTTCGGTATCGCTTCACAACTTCCTGGACATCGGGGGTAGAAAATCCATCCACCACGTGGAGTAAGCCGTCGGTGCCGCTTAAGTTCTGACGTAGCGAATTCCAGGCGCCCTCACCCACCGCATTGACGTCAATAAATAGCACTTTGGCAGGAGACGCCTTTGCCGGACAGAAGACATCAACGAGATGGTTGAAACGCTCATCGGGGACTGTTGCCAGGCCGCGGACACATGATTCATCATGCCTGTCATGGCTTTTTACGCCAGTCATGATTTCGAACAAGGTGCTCTTTCCGCTCCGGGGAAGTCCCAGAATTCCTATTTCCAATTTCTTGTCTCCACAAAGAATTTTATATAACGAGACCTTTGAAAAATAATGAAATTTGGATTCAGGAGAGCGAATTCGCAGAATCAGCGTAGCTGGATCGAAGATTCAGCGTAGCTAATCAAATGTTTTTCGGACACCCTGCCGTCACAGCGAAGCGTCCGCAAAGGCAATATTTGAGCGCTCAAGCGCGAGTTTTGCCTTTGCAGCGAAACTAAACGTGCATGGTCGGAAAAGATTTTTGAGCGCGGATAAACCCAAATTTCAAAGCTCTTATAACGATGTTTTTCTAACCGAATTCTCTCTCAATCCGGGCCATCGCTTCCCTGAGCCTGTCATCGGGGACGGTAAGGGATATCCGGATGTAACCCTCTCCGTACTGGCCGTAGGCTGTACCTGCAGCGACGACAACGGCTGTTTTTTCAAACAGATGATTGGTAAATTCGAGGGAACTCATACCAGGCGGTGTCGGTACCCAGAGGTAGAAGGTCCCTTTGGGGGGATCAAAGGTAATCTCGATACGGCTGAGGGTTGCCAGGACCATTTCCCGCCTGCGTGCATAGATACTCAACATGTGTTCTATGGCCGCCCCTTCATATCTCAGGGCATGGATGGCTGCGTACTGGATGGGATTAAAAATGCCAGAATCGGTATTCTCCTTCACCTTACTCATTGCTGCAATGATTTCGGGGTTCCCGAGCGCCATACCGATCCGCCAGCCTGTCATATTGTAGGGCTTGGACAGGGAATTTAACTCCACCCCCACTTCTTTTGCCCCCTCGGCCATTAAGAAACTTAATCTTTCCTGATCATCAAAGACGATTTCACTGTATGGATTGTCGTAACAGACGGCAATATCATGCGCTCTGGCAAACTTTACCACACGGTCAAAAAACGCCATGGTAGCGCAGGCGCCGGTTGGATTATTGGGGTAGTTGAGAAACATCGCCCGCGCCTTTTTCAGGATATGAGGCTGGATGTCCTCAAAAACGGGGAGATAACCGTTTTCCACCAGGATCGGCATGGAGTAAGACTCTCCCCCTCCCATCAGGATACTTGCCCGGTAGGCGGGGTATCCGGGGTCTGTCATCAGGACCACATCCCCCGGATTGATACAGGCCAGAATAAAGTGGTGACAACCCTCCTTGGAGCCGATGAGTCCTAAAATTTCGTCCCCGGGATTCAGGGATACACCATAGCGACTGCTGTACCAGCGGGCAACCTCCTGCCGGAAGGCAAACATCCCCTTTTCTTCATCCGTGGGATAACGGTGATTTTCCGGATCTCTTGCCCTGAGGCAGAGTTCATCAATAATGGGGTCGGGTGTTGACTCCACGGGATCACCGATGGCAAGACTGATCACGTCTACACCATCGTCCTTTGCCCGGGCTATTTTTTTTCTCAGCTCCACAAAAAGGTAGGGGGGGATTTTCTTCAAGCGGTCGGCTATCTGCAAATCTGTGTTCCTCCTTCTATGTCATACGTCATACGTCATACGTCTTACGTCTTATGTCTTATGTCTTACGACTTATGACTTACGACTTATGACTTACGACTTACGACTTACGACTTACGACTTACGACTTACGACTTACGACTTATGACTTTTCTTCCCAGAGGAGACCCTGATAGACTATTTTTGTTTTACCTTCGAGATAGATATTTTCGAATCCCCCTTCTGTCCTTTCAAAGTAAACTTTAAGTATCTCCCCACTCCTTACACTGACTTCTACGGGTGATTCGATCAACCCCTTTGAGGAAGATATCAGGGCCGAGGCGACGGCACCGGTGCCGCAGGCCAGGGTCTCATCCTCCACACCCCTTTCATATGTTCTAATCTTGATGGTATGCCCGTCAACTACCTCTACAAAATTTGCATTCGTCCCCTCGGGCTGATACTGGGGGTGGTAGCGAATCATCCGGCCAATATGAAACACGTCGTAGTGATCAAGGTCATGGACAAAATGCGCCACATGGGGAACGCCAGTATTGATACTGTTCACTTCGAATGACCGATCCTCGATGATGATCGGATAATCTATCCGTAAATGATACGGGTCGGTTAATCTCAGCTTGACCGTATCGCCCTTTACCTCGGCATCAATGAGGCCAGCCACGGTTTCAAAGGACATCTTTTCTTTAGCGATACCTTTGATGCTGGCGAAACGGGCGGCACATCGCCCTCCATTACCGCACATTTCCACCTCGCTGCCATCAGCGTTGAAAAACCTCCAGCGAAAATCGGTCCTGTCAGAATTCTCGATGATAATCAAACCATCTGCTCCCACAGAGACTTTTCTCTCGCAGATGGTTCTAGCAAATCTTTCCAAGTTCTCTACGGCTAAGGAGCAGTCTCTGTTGTCAATCAGGATGAAATCATTTCCGCTACCACTCATTTTAAAGAATTCAATCGCCATCCAATTCTCTCATATTTATATAAGTTTTCTCAGTTCTTCCCTAAAAGTGTCATAGGTCTTGCGGCCAAAGAGGACGAAGCGAATAAGCTCAATATCGCTGTGTTCTCTGAGGTAATCTATGGCTGCCTTGAGGGCAATGTGTGCCGCCTCACTCAATGGATAGGCGTAAGCTCCCGTGCTTATCGCCGGGAAGGCAATACTTTTCAGTCCCTTCGCCGAAGCGAGTTTAAGGCTTGAAAGATAGGCACTTCTCAAGAGGTCTGCCTCACCTTTTGTCCCGTTCTGATAAATGGGACCAACGGTGTGGATGACGTATCTTGCCTTGAGATTCTCACCTGTTGTAATGACAGCCTGACCTGTGGGACAACCCCCGATTTTTCGACATTCCGCCATAATGGAAGGCCCCCCGGCGCGATGTATAGCGCCATCAACACCGGCACCTCCCATGAGTCTCGAATTGGCAGCGTTTACGATAGCATCTGTTTCCTCATGGGTAATATCCCCTTCCACAAGGGCCAATGTCCCTTTACCGATCTTTACTTCCATGACTTAAGCTCCTTTCTGTCGCGGGGATGCTATTTCCGTAGACCCGCCTGATGATTTTACTTAGTTTAACGAAATACAATAAAACTGTAAAGTACAACTTTATGAGTTACTTCTGGTGCGGGTCTTTTCTATTGAAAATTGGGTTGTTATGTGATAAGAAATGTATGCAAAATTAGGTGTTGGCAACGTTTGTCATGTTAAAATTGATGCGATAAAGGACTCCTGAGACGCTCTGGAGGAAGAAATACTGAGGTTGAGGTGAGTGGGGACGTCCATAAAATTATAAATTGCCAGTGCCAGGCCAGAGTTGGCCTAACCAGCGGCTGCCGTCGGACGCGCTACCGCGCACCACTGAGCCGCCCCGTTATCTGTAAAATAGTTTTCCACGGCTTATTATTTCTTTTTGACCCTTTTTTTGTCCTTCACAAGTTGTTTTCTTTCCCTCAATAAGCGGGGTATATCTTTCTGTCTCCTTGTGACTCCCCTCCCTTTTGACATAAGCAACGACCTTTCTATGTTTTTACTTTTGATAGGACGAAGCTGCGGCACAGTAAGCTAAAAAGCCCCCAACTGGCAGGGCTTGATCTTGATCTTCAAGGCTTCGCAGGCAGACGAAACCTTTATTCTGGGCATACCCAATCGTGCCGCAATCTCCCAGGAAGCGGCACAGGAAAGACGATGATCCATTAGGGCATCACGGATAGCTTTTTCCAGTTCAGGAGTGACGGTTTCCGCCGGAGGGATAATCATCTTACGAGGGGCATAGCCGAAGAGGCCCAACTGACATTTGGTAATGCGTATCCCCAGAAGATCAAGGGTAACACCTATCTCACTCATCGCTACATTGAGTTCACCGGCAATGCTGCCGGCATCGGCACAGGTAATCTCCCCATCAACAGTCTTTAGCCTTACCGCCTTTGCTATCTTCCCATTTACCTGCGTGTCGGATTGCCCTTTTATAAAACTCCTTTCATCTTTATGAACCATGGAAACTCCACTCCCGGAGCTAATTTTCCTCCAGAGCTATCCTTATGGCCTCTTCCATCTCTTCAATAAATTTAAATTCCACCACATCTCTTACTTCCTTTGGCACCTCTTCTAAATCTTTCTCATTCCTCTTCGGCAGAATGACAGTCTTGAGTCCAGCCTCTTTGGCCGCCAGAACCTTCTCCTTGATTCCACCAACGGGTAGAACTCTACCCCGCAAAGTGATCTCGCCTGTCATGGCTACTTCTGCACGTGTCGGTCTCTTTGTCAGGAGAGAAATTAAGGCGATAAACATGGCTATCCCCGCTGATGGCCCATCCTTGGGAGTTGCCCCGGAAGGGACATGGAGATGAATTTCTTTCTTTTCAAAAAAATTAGCCTCCAGATTAAATTTAGCAATATTGGACCTTATATAGCTTAAGGCGGCCTGGGCTGATTCTTTCATCACATCACCTAACTGCCCGGTTAAGGTAAGTTTCTCCTTTCCCTCCATCCTGGCAGCTTCCACAAAGAGGATTTCCCCACCGTATTGGGTCCAGGCCAGACCGATAGCTATTCCCGGCTTTGAGGTTCTCTCTGCCAGCTCTGAGAAGAATTTTATCGGTCCTAAAAGTTCGTGGAGATTGGCAACTTTAATCCTGGTTTTCTCAATCTTTTTGGCGGCAATATCCTTAGCTACCCCTCGACAGCAACTGGCGATCTCCCGTTCCAAATTCCTGACCCCGGCCTCCCTCGTATAATCCCTGATAATCACTTCTACCGCCTCATCCTCAAATTCAAGCTGTTCTGGGGAAAGGCCGTGTCCTTCGAGTTGTCTGGGAATCAGGAATTGTTTGGCAATTCTGAGTTTTTCTTCCCGGGTATAACCGGGCAGGCGCAAAATCTCCATCCTGTCTTTCAGAGCGGGTAAAATCGGGTCTTCCAAATTAGCCGTACCGATAAACATTACCCTGGACAGATCGAAGGGAACTTCCAGATAGTGGTCGGAAAAAGAAAAATTCTGTTCCGGGTCTAAGACCTCCAGGAGAGCGGAAGAAGGGTCGCCTCGCCAATCAGTTCCGATCTTGTCCATTTCATCGAGCATAAAAACCGGGTTACTGGAGCCGGCCTTTCTAATCTGCTGGATGATCCTGCCAGGCAAAGCGCCAACGTATGTGCGGCGATGACCTCTAACTTCTGCTTCATCCCTGACTCCCCCCAGGGAGATCCTGACAAACTTTCTGCCCAGTGCTCGCGCAATAGACCGGCCTAAGGAAGTTTTGCCGGTGCCGGGCGGCCCCACAAAGCAGAGGATCTGTCCTTTCACATCCGGCTTGAGTTGATGAACGGCCAAATATTCCAACATTCTCTTTTTTATCTTTTCCAGATCATAATGGTCTTCATCTAAAATCTTTTCGGCCTGATCGATATCCAGATTGTCTTCCGTGCTCTTCGACCAGGGGATTTCTATCAGCCAATCTAAGTAGGTTCGGATAGTCCCGTATTCGGCCGAGGCCGGGTGAATATAACTCAGCCGGTCTAACTCCTTTTCGGCCGCTTTCTGGGCTTCCTCTGTCATCTGGGCTTCCTCTATCTTTTCCTTCAAGGCAGATACCTCTCCCGATACCTCTGCTTCTCCCATTTCTTTCAATTCTTTTTGCGCTGCCTTAATCTGTTCACGAAGCCAATAAGCCCTCTGGGTTTTAAAAACCTCCTTCCCGGCCTCTTCTTTAACATCTATCCCTACTTCCGCTTCCTTAAGGAGGTGCAAAAGTTTTTTCAATCTTTCTTCAATATTTATTGCCTCCAGAATCTCCTGCTTTTTTTCCACCTCAAAGGGACCAAAAACGGTTATCCAGTCTGCCAATTGACCAGGATGAGAAATCTGATTTATCTGTTCTTTTCCCGCCTTTGCCACTGATGCCGGCATCTTGACACGTTGAACTAACTCCAATGCTGCCTTCTTTACCTCATGCATCATCCTTTTTGCTTCTAAGGTCGCCTCTTCCTCCTTGATTACCTCTACCTCGGCGACAAAGTAATAGATGGACTCAAGGTACCTGGCTATCCTAAATCTCTGCATGCCTTCCACCACAATACGAAACCCTTCGTCCTCTTTCACTAAATCTAAAAGTTTCGCCACGGTGCCCACTGAATAGAGGTCCTTCGGCGGTGTCGGTTCATCCTTCTCCGCATCTTTTTGAGCAACCACACCAATCCACTCTTTCTTTTCCCAGGCATCCTTGACCAACCTGATGGACTCCCCCCTTCCTATCAATAAAGGCACCTGTATCCCAGGAAATAGGACCATATTTCTTAACGGCAAAATCATCAAATGCTTATTCATCATCATCAAACCCCTTTTATCAAATTTTTTGCGAAAGCCACCCCAGAAATACAGGGCCTCACGCCCCTTTGCCCCCCTTCACAGAAGGGGGTCTGCTTAGAGTTTCCCTTGTGAATTTGTTAATATTATATTAGAATGTTTTTAATCAGTCAAGAACTGGCTTTAGCCAACATTACAGTAAATGAAAATGACAGGAATTATCTTAGCCGGCGGGAAAAACACAAGGATGGGAACAGACAAGGCCTTCCTTGAAATTGACAATGAGCGGCTAATTGACAGGATCGTCAGGATTTTCAGAGAAATTTTCCAGGAAGTCATTCTGGTTACCAACTCTCCCCTTGCCTACCTTGATCAGGATGTCGAGATTGTCACCGATATCTTCAAAGACAAGGGCGCCCTGGGGGGTATCTATACCGGTCTTTTTTACGCTTCTTACGGACATGCCTTTGTATCGGCTTGCGACATGCCCTTCTTAAAGAGAAATTTCATTGAATACATGATGGAACACATCGGATCCTACGATATTGTGGCGCCTGATCCAGCCGACGGACTCCAGCCCCTGCATGCAATCTACGCGAAAAGTTGCCTTTCCTCCATCAAAAAACTCATCACCATGGACAAATTGAAGATTACAGGTTTCTACAGAGGATTAAAAATCTTCAGGATTTCCAAAGATATCATAAAATCTTTCGATCCAGAGGGGAGGATGTTCTTCAACGTTAATGCAAAAGAGGACCTTAAACTGATTTCCAGGAGTTTATCTTGCCTCGCATAGATGATTATCTGACCGTCCTGAACATTGCCCAAGAGGCGCTGCCAGGAAAGAACCCCGCGGAAATCTGCCGGAACACTGGTGTCAGATGGGATTCCTCAGGAAAAGAAAAAAATGGTCTTTCCCTCTCTCAACAGGAAAGTGGAGATAACCAACATTTCCTACCAGACCCAAAGCCAACACCTCTGCCTGAGAGCGCCCACTACTAAGTACCGTCTGAATCTGGAACGAATTAGCTGGTTCGGGTCAGACCTCTCACCACGTCGCCCTTGCTGTTAGTTGGCAGATAGTGAGACAGAAGACGTAGGGAAGTACTTCCCTTTGCTTCTAGCGAATAACTATCTCGGCAAAAGGCGGAGGGAAATACTTTCCTTGGCTTACTAACCTTATGCCAGTTATGAGATCCGAGCTGGCAGCCTTCTTGGGAATGAAGCCATATGCTCCTGACTGCTTGGCGACAATCATATTCTCTTCCTCATCGTATTGTGTTAAGATCAAAATCTTTGTCTGCGGGCATTCCTGGCTTATTCGTTTTGTCGCTTCTATTCCGCTCATCACTGGCATGACTATATCCATCAACGCTACATCTGGCACAAGCCGCAGCGCCTTATCAATCGCGTCTTGCCCGTTAACAGCCTCGCCTACCACTTCCATGTCTTTTTGCAATGCAAGAACCGCACATATTCCGGCTCTTACCATGGTATGGTCGTCTACTACCAGTACTCTTATCACCCTTGTCACTGCCTCCAGCAAGCTTTGGATTTGGGGCACCAGTAAAGCTGGCTCAATTGGCTTTGATAGATACTCGTCAGGGTCCATCTGTATGCCCTCAAACCTTCTCAATCCCCTAATCGACCGCTCCTCGTAGCGGGCATCGATAACTAGTAGTGGTATGTCTTTATACCTAGGGTGCTGGATTAGCCACTGATACATCGAGAATGCTTGGCCAGCAGGAGCTAGTGTACCCAGGACAACGAGGGCTGGGTCTGCTTTCATCATCTCCTGAGCAAGTTCTGTGTTAGAAGCAGTCATTACTTGATAGGACTTGGCTTCCAAAGTTCGACGGAAAGCTTCTACGAAATTGGGCTCATCATCTACGATCAAGATTTTTTCACCCTTTCCCATTTTACCTTACCTCCTTCCATTAGACTTAACCACTCTGTTTGAGCCACTGTTTCCCTCCGACTGTCCCTCCAATACGATGTTTATTTAATCTACTTCACTAAAGTACTCCTTAACGATGTGCTCCGCTCACTTGAGCTGCCTCTAAGATATCAGGCACTATCCTTTCACTGCCCACGGCCATAATATGCACACCATGGCACAGTTTTTCTTCCTTAATGGTTTTTACAAATCTCGCCGCAATCTCGATTCCCTTCTGAAGTCCCTTGCCCTTCTCCGCATTAGTTAGCTCATCGATAATGGCTTGAGAGACAATTATTCCGGGGACATTATCGTTCATATATCGAGCCATCCTTGCTGAAGCGAGGACTATAATACCCGCCAGGATTTTAACGTTAAACGGGGAGGCAAATTGCATGAACCTCCGAAGGCTCACTAAGTCAAAAATGCCCTGGGTCTGGAAAAATTGCGCCCCGGCTGTAACCTTTTTTTCAAACTTGACGAGTTGTGGATCAATAAAGTCGGCTTCGGGATGAACTGAGGCTCCGAGGCAGAATTTTGGAACGCCTTTGAGAGCGTTCCCCGCCACATCCGTTCCTGATTCCATAGTCCTGATCATTTTCAGCAACTGCACGGAATCCAAATCAAAAACAGGCTTTGCTTCCTTGTGATCCCCTACATCAACACAATCTCCAGTAAGGCATAGCACATTAGTGATGCCTCTAGAGTATGCCAGCAGAAGGTCAGCTTGAAGCGCCAGCCGGTTACGGTCCCGGCAAGTCATCTGAAGGATAGGCTCACCGCCACGTTCCTTTATCAGGAAACAACCACCCACGGAGGGAAAGCGCATCATTGAGCTCTGGTGGTCAGTGACGTTAATAGCGTCAACCTTTTCCTTGAGCAAATCTATGTGGTGAACCATTTCGGAGATGTCTACGCCTTTGGGAGGGCCGATTTCAGTCGTCACCAAGAATTCATTAGAGCCGAGTTTTTCCTCAAACAATGAATTAACCATTGTCCCCTCCTGTATTGATATTTACTTTGCTCACGAGTCTTTTCGGTCTAGGAATCGTCCGAAAGTTTCTCGGAGGGTAATATCGGCGCATTTTGTCCAACTGCCCCAACCTCTCCAGGCGCTTATAAATTAGCACCCAGGCACAGTCAGCATCTTTGTTGGCTTCGCACTTGCCGTTCTTAGTGCCGGCGCAGGGACCGTTGAGTATCCCCTTGGTACATCTAGTAATGGGGCAAATGCCAGCGGTCTCTTCCAATCTGCAATCGCCACAGGCGGCGCACCGCTCATCCCAGACCCCCCACTCTTTAGCCATGCCCATGAAAGATGTGTTAACGCCAGGCAAAACAGGAATATCCGGAAAATGTTCGGCTATAGCTTGTACCCCGATGCCACAACCCAGTGAGAGAATTGCATCCACGTCGCCAACTTTGTCGGCAAGCAGATTCAGGAATTCAGAGTCACATTGTCTTTTCAAAGTATATTCGGAAAATGTATGAGTTCCGTTTCCACTCCTCGCCTGTGCCACCTGCAATGCGTTCCGGAGATAGGAAACCTCATGTTCGCCACCAGCATCACAAACTGTCATGCAGGTTCCACAACCGACTATCAGCACCCTTTGATAAGGTGTAATCATTCGCCTTGTTTCTTCTAAAGGTTTTGGCTGTGCAATGATCACTTTTTCACCTCCTGCGTTATTACTGAGGTTAAATATAGTTCGCCTATTCGCCCAGAGAATTTATCCAGTTCATTGGCGATTTCGGCATTGGCACTATCAGGGATAAAAGCCTGCACGCGCTCCGGTTCAAGACCGATCTCCCTTAGTGTTTTCTTAACCTTTTCAACACGCTGGCAAACCCAATCGGCAGTGTCTTCCCGGGCACACTGTTCCCCGCACCCGGCGATGAAAACTCCCTCCGTACCCACCTCAAAGGCGCGCAATATGTGCTCGGCTTCTACCTTAGCTACACAAAGAACAGGCACAATCCAGACGCCAGCTCTGGATCCCCTCCATAGGTTGGCTAGAGCGCCGGTACCAAACAGCCCATACTGACAGCAGAAACCAACAATGAGAGGCTTCGACTTTGATTCCGCCGCAGACTTAAGGGCATGATTTAGCTCCTCAGTGATTTGTCGCCGGTCATATGGTTTTCTCAGAACTATCGCCTTGGCTGGACACTCAGCCACACAGATACCGCAGGCTTGACACTGGTCGACCGGTATCTGGATTGCGCCAATAGCATCCAAATGAGGCACGTGATACGGACAAACCCGCAGGCAGGTCAGACAAGTGGCGCACTTATCTTGAAACAGGATTTCGGCGCCTATGCCACACCGCAGACATCTTCTCGCTTGATTGACTGCAGTTTGCCAGTCGTAGACGAGCTCCACCGGCGCGAAGTCCTTCGCCCTCGCTTCAGGAGGAAGAATTTGCGGCTCAAGTCGGCTTGTTTTTCTAATCATTTCCACCGTTTCGGGCAGGAGGTCACCTGTCAGGGTTTTCACCTCTTTGCCAGGTAGTGGATACCTGTGCTGGAGATAATCGTCAATACGAGAGGCAGCCAACCTACCGGCAGCTAATGCCTCAGTTACCGTCGCTGGTCCAGTTACAGCATCTCCCCCGGCGAAGACTCCGGCTCTGTTGGTAGTTAGCGTGGCTGGGTCAACCTGAATAGTGCTACCTTTACCTAGACGAACACGAAAATCACTTGGGGTATGAGGTGCTTGTCCAATTGCCGTAATTAGAGCATCAAATTCACTCTTGAACTCACTACCCGCAATCGGCACGGGGCGACGCCTGCCGCTGGCGTCCGCTTCGCCAAGCTCCATTCTTACGCAGGTTAGGCTTAAGTACCCGCCTTCCCTTTTTATCCTGATCGGTGCGACCAGATACATAATCTCTATCCCTTCCTCCAGGGCTTGCTCCACCTCTTCGGGATTTGCCGGCATTTCCACCCGGGTACGACGATAGAGAATAACCACCTTTTTTGCGCCGAGCCGAGCCGCTGTGCGGGCAACATCAATAGCTACATTGCCTCCTCCCACCACAGCAATCCTTTCCCCCAGAGAGGGCTTAAGCCCAAGATTTACTTCACGGAGAAAGGTTGCTCCATCTATCACCCCCGTGCTTTCTTCCCCTTCTATTCCCATTCCAAGGCTCTGATGGGCGCCAATGGTTATAAAATTAGCCTTGTAGCCCCGGTCAAATAGCAGGTCTAGGGAAACCACTCGCGTATTTGTCCTGATTTCTACCCCCATCTGAGTCAGCCTTTGCACTTCAATGTCGAGCACTTGCCGGGGAAGGCGGTACTGAGGAATACCTACCCGGAGCATGCCGCCCAACTCAGAGTGAGCTTCGAAGATAGTCACCGGATAACCGAGTTTCCTTAAATAATAGGCACACGTCAATCCGGCCGGACCAGACCCTATGATGGCAACCTTTTCCTGGTGTGTAGTCCTGGCTTCAGCCTGGACCATCCGGTCACCCCCAAATTCCACCGCGAATCTCTTCAATGCCCGGATAGCAACCGATTTGTCTACCTGACTGCGTCGGCAGGCATCCTCACAGGGATGGGTGCAAACGTAGGCACAGATGGAGGGGAAGGGATTGCCCATTCTTATAATCTGTAACGCCTCCATTATCCTCCCCTGGGCAACTAGGTCAACGTACTCCCTTACATCCATATGTAAGGGGCAAGCAGCCTGGCAGGGAGGCATGAGGCTGTGGTCAAGAGATTTCTTCGCTCGATAATCCCGAGCGGCGCCGTTTGCCGGTGAATACATCAGACCCCCCAATAAACTTCAGATAAGAATTTACCTTTAAGACAATTATTATAGCACTAATTGGCACACCTGTCAAAAATCCGTTTGCTGCCTCGCCGACTACTTCTATGTCGGCAACAAGCGCAAGCAGAGCGTAAATCTCCTCTCGCACCAGGGTATGGTCAGCGACTATCAGTACCCTCATCTTCTTCATCTGCGATATCCCTCACCAATGGAACCTTGGCTATAACCGTCGTCCCTTGTCCCGGCTTGGACTCAACATAACCAGTGCCACCCACCAAGCTTGTTCTCTCTCTCATGGTGAATAAACCCGCCCCTCGCCCGCTGGGGTCCACCCGCGTGAGCTTACTGACATCAAAACCCTTACCGTCATCCCTAATATTTAATACACATTCTTTGTCGTTACACTCTAGTTTGATTAGGACATTCTTTGCCCCCGAGTGCTCCAGAATATTGCCTATTGCTCCCTGAGCGATACGGAAGAGCGTTACTTCAACTTCAGGCTGGAAGCGCCGATCGGTGCCTTTGAATTCTACAGATACATCAATACCTTGAGGTTGAAGGGTGTCCTTAGCATAACGGTGAATTGCCGCTGCCATCCCCAGTTCGTCCAACAAGGTGGGACGGAGTTCTTTCATGAGCTTTACTATCTCATTGCCAGCATGGACCGCATAGGAGTGTACCGTCCTAAGCTTCTCCATAAACTCAGCGTCTCTGATGCCTTTCATCTCAGCCATTCCTATAATCGCCTGTAGGCTTAAGGTCAAGCTAGTGAGCGATTGGGCAGTCTCATCATGTAGTTCCCGAGCTACCCTTTTTCGCTCTTGCTCCTGAGCAGTCAGCGCATGTTTAAGAAGGACTTTATATCTTTCTCCTACTCTTGCCAGTCGTTCGTATAATCTGGCTTGCTCAATTGTAGTGCCGAGATAGTCGCCAATGGAATTAAGGAGGGAAACATCATCCGTGCCAAACCGCCCAGCTGTATGGCTGGCAATATTCATTACACCCACTACCTTATCCTTTGCCTTTAACGGAATGCTAACGAATCCCTTAAGGCCCTCCGCACTTATCAGATCGGGATTAGCAGTGCGCCGGTTTTTGGAGATGTCCTCCAGAAAAGTGGGTTCGCCAGTTTGGGCGACTCTTCCGGCTATCCCCTCGCCCAAGGATATCCGTACGCCTTCGATATACCTATCTGACAAGCCGCGTTGTACACGATGATGCAGAGTTTGAGTCTTTTCATCCAAGAGTAGAATTCTTCCAATGGCGCCGTTAATGATCTCCAGCACATTATCCAGCGCAATCCTCAGGATAGTATCCAAATCCTGTAGCCCGCTCACAGCACTTGAAATACGACTCAATGCCAAGAGCTGGTGATGTCGCCTCAAGATCTGGGTCTCTAGTTCCCTTTCTGCAGTAACGTTCCTCCTCAGCTCGACTATTGCATTAAGGTTGCCCTGACTATCACACAGAGGATAGGCGGTAATCTTGAGATACACGTCAGCTCCGTGTGTTTGGGCAGGATGAATAACTGTCGTCATGCTGCCGCTTTCCAAGACCTTTCTAAGTTGACAGCCCCATAAAGGTGCACTGCATGGCTTGTCCCGGTCATGAAAAGCCTCATAGCAAAGCCTGCCGATGGGCGACTCCTCTCCTTTTTTCAATCTGTCTCGCACCGTTGAATTAGCGAACCTGACCCGGTACTCACTGTCAATGACCAGAAGCTCATCTTCTACGCTATCTACTACGTCTTGCAGGGTCATATCCAGACTTGTATTTTCAGCGGTTCGTTGAGTCGCCATTTCATTCATACGCATCACCACCCTGTATGTAAAAATTTTTGATAAGAACTCCCCTCTGGCTGGTGGAAGTATAGGAGAAAGGGGAGTTATGTGTCAAGAGTAAATGACTATCGTGTTAATGACTATCGAATTGCCTCGAATTAAATGTTACCCAAAGGGTGATTGAAAAGGGATCGTTGACTCATAAGTGGTGTTACCGAATAAATAGCCCTGGGAGAAGGGCTGATTATGAGTCCGCGATCGAAAAGGGAATATGTTGAGACAATCTTTTTGCGTTATAAAAACGCTTTACATTTTTGTGTCAAGAGTAAATAGAATTGTCCGCTTTTGTAGCAAATGAATTGTCCGCTTTT
>JASEGZ010000004.1 GCA_030018935.1 Syntrophales bacterium | reverse complement strand
CACCGACAGGACTTCCACCCGCTTGCCTATCAGGTTTATAGGCTGCACCCTAACGGCTGAGCGTTTACGAACTTGCGAAGCAAGTTAGGCGAAGTGAAACGAAGCCGTAAATGCTTTGTTAGACGACGTCGGTAGGCCAACATCTATTCAAAGGGAAGAGATACCGTTGTCGATTCATATATCTTGGCGACTGGCGTTTTTCTGAATAGGACACCGTAGCAACAATGCAGATACCAAATCTGTTTCCACAGATCGTCATCCTGTTTCAATTTCTTTACCTTAACCCCAAGCCGTGCAGCTTCATCTGCATCGATTACCACACCGTGACTCAGCCACTTCTTGACATTGCAGAGTTCAGCCGCTAACCTTTCCGCAGCAACAGGGTCATCTTTTAGCATGTACTTCTTCAGCCATTTTTCGGCAAATTTCTGAGATCGTTCCATAAGGTTCCTACACATTCTTATAAAACCCAAGTTCAACCCTTCAAGCAAAGGAAAATACGCAGGGGATAAGTTCCCAGTTCTGTCTACCTCTTCTTTGATACGATCGAGTTCATCAATGAAGGATTGGGCAGAGGTCTGAAAGACAGCACCGCCGGGGCCCGGGCCCGTAAGTTGCGCATCTATAGGCCCAAGCTCTGAAGCAAGTCCCATGATGACTTCATCCGAAGCGAGTGCAATCAAAGTTGCCGCGCTTTTCGCGTATTCAGGCACAATCACACGGAATTCCCCAGCTATTTCTCGACACATGTAAACAATCTTCTCCGCCGCATCTATGTCTCCACCAGGACTTTGCAGAAGGAGATCAACATTCTGTTTAGGTGATAGACGGACAAGAAGATCTCCAAACGGCTGGATATCCTCCTCTCCTAAACTTGAGCGGTTTGACCAAAGGTTGGCTTCGTAGACTATGAGTTGCCGTTCCGTAAGTTCTTCAATAGAGGAAATCGCTTCTTGTCGAGCATAGCGGTCGCTTTGGAGGGCTCTATATAGAGGAGTCCGTGGAAAATCTGTTTCTTTGTTTGACATTAGGATTCCCCCCCTCTGCTTGGTTGATGGAAAATCTCGACATAGGGACGGCAAACCAACTTCGGACGAACCTGGTGACCTGTTTTCGCCTGTTGATACTCATCAAATTGCCTCCGAAAGTCTGTGAAAGTCACGACCTTCCGGCGGCTTTGCTTACCCTCAAGTTCAGCGGATTTCCTAAGTACGTCCTCATCTGTACACTTTTCCATGCTTTCTCACCTCCATTATTGAAGTATTTAAGGTTTCCATCATTCCTTCTATATTGCGTTGCGCTTCCCATCTCTCAATGAAAAACTTCAAGTTTGTGTATTGCCAATTTCATCTAATTATATCCGAACCGAGTTCGGATATCCTGCCAATTTGGGGGTATAGACGAACTATGTTCGGATATACCTCCCTCTGGCCGACCTACAATTAAGCCTTGCCGCCTTCTTCCCTTTTAATATTTAACCCGTCCAGTGGACTCTTAATTCTGCTTATTGCTGTAGTGCTTACATGCATGTAAATTTCAGTGGTTTTACCGCTCTTATGCCCCAAAATCTCCTAAATGTACCTTGAATCAGTCCCGCCCCCAAGAAGATGGGTAGCAAAACTATGCCTCAGGCTGTGAACCGCCACTGGTTTTAGTATCTTTGCTGTCTCACAGGCGTTAGAGAATATTTTTTCAACGGTCCGTGTTGTTATGTATCTTTCCTTGTCCTGACCGGAAGATAACCACTTCTTGGGTCTATATTCTTTCCAATATTCTCTCAGAACTTCTAATGCGGTGTCAGAAAGCATTGTGTATCTGTCTTTTCTCCCCTTCGCCCCTTTTATGTGGATCGGCATCCTTTTGTTATCAATGTCTTCCAGTTTCAATCTTACCCCTTCGCCAACCCTTAATCCAGCGGGATACACAAGCATCAGGATTGCTTTGTGTTTGATATTGTCAACCGATGATAAGATTTTTGCAACTTTTTCCTTGCTCAGGACTACGGGCAATTTCTTGTCTTTGCGGGGGCGTTTGATTTCGTACAGGAATTTCTTCTTAAGCATTGTACCGTAATAGAACTTCACAGCATTAATGGCTTGTGGTTCATGATACCATGTCAACTTTTTGATTGCAAACATTTTTACCCTTGCCCAGGTGTTCCCTCGTCCATCAGCCGTTACCTCCTCTTTCACCTTTGGAGGAAGAGATGGGCGTACACTTTAGCATTTCCCATCATGTTGGCAAGGAGACAGTTTTCATTCGGCTGATGGGCGGTCTGCGTAATGCGGGACCATACCGCCGCATGGTATCCTTCTCTGCGGAAAGAGGCGGCAACCGTCCCCCCACCAATACCGACAGGTAAAGCAGCGACATGATAGACCTCCCTGATCGCCTCCTGAAGGGCCATCACGACAGGGGCATCATGGGGAGTCGGGGGAGGGGCCTGCATCTGCTGAAGAGGTGTAATCTCGATAGAGACACCGAACTTTTTCTCGATTTCGCCGGCCATACCTCTAATTTCAGACAATACATCGGACAGGGAATAAACGGGAAGTATCCGGCTGTCCATATAAAAGATATCTTTTCCCGGTATCGTATTCACATTGGGAACATTGGCCTCCTTTTTTGTCGGCTGGAAGGTACTCGTCGGAGGCTGGTAGAGAGGATCTGAGGCGGCAAAGATACGGTGGAGGTCATTCAATCTCACTACAAGGTGAGATGCAGACAGGAAGGCATTTTCCCCCAAAGCGGGTCTGCTGCTGTGACACTGCTTTCCGGTGGTCTTAAAAAGTATCCAGAGAATGCTTTTTTCCGCCACTTCGATCGCCGTTCCTTCCTCGTTTCCAGCATCGGGGACCACGATGATATCCGTTTTCCGAAAGGGGCTCTTTTCGTCTCTCAGAAGATAGGACAGACCCCGCTGACTGGCCGTTTCCTCATCGGCCACAAAGGCCAGTCCGATGGAGTTTTCCGGCACTATCCCTTCTTCCAGAAATGCCTTCGCGGCAAATATAGAGGCTACCATATCCTGTTGATTGTCTGCGGTGCCCCTTCCATAGATCCTGCCATCCTTTAGATAGGCCTTATAGGGATCTTCCTCCCAGGAGCTTATCTCTCCTGGGGGAACGACATCGAGATGTGTCAGTATCCAGACGGTTCTGTTC
The DNA here is from genome assembly GCA_030018935.1 of Syntrophales bacterium. Classification (NCBI taxonomy): domain Bacteria; kingdom Pseudomonadati; phylum Thermodesulfobacteriota; class Syntrophia; order Syntrophales; species Syntrophales bacterium. The sequence continues at coordinate 83,248 of JASEGZ010000004.1, read as the reverse complement.
CTGTTTCTGCCGAGTATGGTGGTGATAAGGTTGGGACGGATTCCCGAGGAAACCCTCTCGTCGGGGGCGTTGATTTCGATGATGTCCACAAATCCCAGGCGACGTAAGCGGGAATGAAGATACTTAGCCTTTTCATGTTCACCGTCGCCACCGTTCTCGGGGGACAGGGCAGGGATGGCCGTGAGAGCGATCTGCATCTGAATCATGGCTTCTTCATAGTTACCGATCCGCCTGGCTATCCTTGCAAAAATGGTCTTGTCTATCATAACTCTCCTTCGATCTTGTTAACCTTACCGAACAGGGAAAGGGGTTGATCAAATGCATTTTCATTGCCTACCACAAGGGTAACAGTTCCTTCCTGAGAGAGGTACTTTAGGGCAACTCTCTTTATGTCGTCTTCGTTAACTTTTTCTATTTTATTACGGTATGTTACGAGATAATCTTCATGTAATTTATTATACTCTGTCATCAATTGCTGATAGGCGATCTGATCCGCCGAGAGGAAGGAAAAGATAAAGCTGTTATTGATGGATTTTTTAGCCAAGGCCAGTTCGCTTCCGCTGACCCCGCCTTTTTTTACATCTTCAATAATGGAACGGATCAGAGACAGTACCTTCACCGTTGATGTGGCCTTGGTCATCGCGTATGCACCGAAGACACCATGGTTGCTTTTTCCCCTGTAGAAACTTCCGACGCTGTAAGCAAGGCCGAGGTTGTTTCTTATCTCCCCAAAGATACGGGAACGGAAACCGCCGCTACCCAAGATAAAGTCAAGAACCGTGAAGGGGTAAAAATCAGGCGTGCCTTCTCCGGGAGCGAGGTGACCGGTGATGATAATAGATTGGGGTAGATCCTTTGCCAGATAAAAGATACCACATCCACGGTTCACGACGGGGGGAGGTATTTCATCATGTTTTTCCGAAACATGCCATGTGCCAAGATATTGATTAACCTTGGCGATGGCCTCTTCTCTCGAGATATCCCCGGAAACAGCTATCATTACATTTGCCGGGTGAAAGAATCTCTTGTGAAATTGAATAAGATCGTCCCTGGCAATGTTTTTTACAGATGATACCGAGGCGAGTCTTCCCCTTGGATTGCCACGGTAGAGGATTCTGGAGAACTCTCTGAAAGTCAGTTTCTGGGGATCATCGGATATTCTTCTCAGTTCCTCCGTTTTCAGATTTTTCGCCAGCAGGAATCTGTTTTCTTCAAAGGTGGGATGCATCAAGATCCCGGAAAAGATTTTAAGCCCGGCATCTATGTCTTTCCTGAGCACAGAAAGGGTGGCCGATCCGGATTCCATACCCATGGAAACTTTGACTGAGGCGGCGATCAAGTCCAGCTCCTCATCAACAGCGCTGCCCATCATGGTATCTATCCCACCCGTTCTCATGACCGTCCCGGTCAATTCGGCAAGACCCTCTTTGCCTTCCGGATCATACATGGCGCCTGTTCTGATAACGGCGAATATATTCAGGATGGGAAGTTTATGGTCGGGAAAGATATAGAGGATAATCCCATTGTCAAAAGTCACCCTTTGTGCCTGGGGCAGCTTGAAATGAAGGGGTGGATACCGAAGCCGGTCCGGATTGGTGAGGGGAAAGGGGGTCTGGCCAGAGGCATGAGCGGCACAGATAAGAATTAATACAGTAAAGATAAGGAATAGGCGGGGCCTCAGAAGGAACTCTACCTTAGAAAAACCGGTTTTGCTGGCCTTTTGGTTACTGCGCTGCATGTTGTAAATTATCCTCTTCGCCATCTATGTTGTTATTGAGTTCTTTTCTCGAGGGTAGCCACTGTTCTGTTTTCCGGGTTCAGGTATTTCTTTGCTACTCTCATGATATCTTCCGGCGTGATCTTTTCAATGACATTTATATGTTCCGTCATGTAGCGGAAGTCACCCACTATGCTCTCATAATATGAAAGGGCGCTGGCAAGTTCGGAATTGGCATTGAGACCCCTGATAAGATCAGCCTTTAGACGATTTTTTATCTTTTTCATCTCCCTTTCAGATACAGGTTCCTTTTTGAGTCTTTCAATTTCCGCATAGATGGATTTTTCCAGCTCGGCATTTGTATGGGGGTGACGGGGTGCGGCAAAGATCGTAAAGAGATTTGGGTATCTTGCCCCTGGCATGCCATTTGCCGTCTGGGCAGACTCCGCAATGCCCTCCTCTTCCACAAGCCTCTTATAGAGTCTTGACGTCCTGCCCCTCGAAAGAAGATAATCAATGACATCAAAGACATAGTCATCAAAAGAGGGTAGGGTGGGCTTATGATACCCGACAATCAATCTCGGGTTTGCCTCGAACAGCAATTCAACCCTTCGCTCTCCTGTTTGGGGAGGTTCTTCCGTGACAGGTGAAGTGTGTGTCTTTTGGGATGGAATATGCTCAAAGTATTTCCTGATGATTTTGAGGGTGGCCGCCGGGACGATGTCTCCTACTACGGCGATAACTGTATTGTTGGGAGCATGGTATCTTCTGAAAAATTCTTCCGTATAGTCATAGCTCAGAAAGCGCATGTCCGATGGCCAGCCCAGGATCGGGCGACCGTAGGGGTGGGCATGAAAAGCAGTGGCGAAGAATTGTTCCAAGAGTTTCCCATCAGGGTCGGATTCTACCCTTTGTCGCCTTTCTTCCATAATCACGTCCCGTTCCGTATAGAATTCCCTGAAGACCGGATTGGTCATACGGTCAGCCTCGATCCTTGCCCAGAGTTCAATCTTATTGGCGGGAAGAGAGACCTGGTAGGTAGTCAGGTCCTGACCTGTGGAGGCATTGATATCCACTCCCCCATTCTCTGTATACAGCCGGTCAATCTCGTTCGCCAGGATCAACGGCTTGTGTTTCTTTCGGAGCACCTCCAGTTGGTGTGTCAATACGGTGATCCTTTTTGTGTCAGCGTTTTCACCTTTCATCTTTTCCCGATCAAGGGCATTTCCAATCCTGGCGATCTTATCGAGGATATTTTTCTCTCTCCTGTAATCGGGGGTCCCGATGGTCTTCGTCCCCTTAAACATCAGGTGTTCCAGGAAATGGGCGGTACCGGTCCTGCCGCTGATCTCATCAACAGCGCCCACTCGGTGCCGAATATAAAGGGATACCGTGGGACTCAAATGCCTCTCCATTAAAAGGACCTTCAATCCATTTTTCAAGGTATATCTTTGCACCCGCTTTTCCAGGTCATACGAAAATGTCCCCAACGGCAGGCAAAGGCACAGTAGCACAATGATAGTGACGAGGAAGATATGTTTACCGCATGAATGGCCAAAGACGCCTATCGCCATTTTATCGCCGGTATGTCTGCATTCGTTTGTCATCTATGTCTTAACTTTCCAGGTCTCAAAAAGGATTAACATAAGTGGAATCTTTAAAATCAGGAAGTTCTTGTCAGCAGCTTCAATTCTCTATACATCTCAAGAGTCAGTTGTTCCCCCTGACAGGGGAGGAGGGAATTGTTGTGATAGAGTGGTTCTCCGGTAATATCATAAGATGATGCCTGCACTGAGGCATCCCACAGTGCGGTTCCCGGAATAGGGGAATACTCCGCAATAATCGGCCTCGCTCCACATGACAGCACATAATGGATACTATTACGGACCTCGGAGGCCGTCTGGCCCGGCAACCCGCAGAGAAGATAGATCCCGATTTCTCTTGTTTGATAGCCCGCCTTTTCAAGATGGTTAACGGCTTTTCGGAGTTCTTCATTGCTAACCTTACCCCCTGTTTCGGCCTGTCTTTTTGCGTTTGCCGTTTCAAATCCGAAACGGATAGTCCTGAACCCGGCGCGAAACATCAGAGAGCTGAGCTCCTCCGTTACCTCCCGTAAATGAAGACCATTGGGGCAATGAAACTGACATGGTAACTGTCGTCTTATGATCTCTCTCAACATGGGAATTGCCATTTCCTCGGGATTGACGAGTAAGGCGTCATCATAAAAAGAAAAATGTCTGACTCCGAAACGCTTATTCCAGAAGGTGATTTCATCTACAACTTTAAAGGGTTCTCTTCTCCTGAAGTTGTCATTCAGCAGATGAGAGGCACAGTAGGCACATCGGTAGAGACATCCTCTCGATGTCAGGATAGGAAACTGGTCTTTACAGGAAATTAGCTCGAGGGCAGGATAGGGATATGAATCGAGATCATTGAAATCCGGCATAAACGATGGATCTTCTCCAAAAATATCTTTCAATAATTTCGGTATATGCCTTTCCCCTTCACCTGAGATTGTAAAATCTGCCCCTGAACGTGATGCGTGTTCCGGGCAAAGGGTTACATAGTTTCCTCCCAGGATGATCGGTACACCGGGAATAACGTCCCGCACCATTCGGATCACTTCAAAGACCCCTGGATACCAGTAAGTCATCATGGAGGTGATGATAATCATATCCGGTTGCTTACAGCGGATAAGCGCTTCTTTGAAGATACGAGGAGTAATACCATAACGGTTATATCTTCGGGAAATGTTTTTCAGGGGCTCTGGTTTGTTAATGCTTTCCTTGGGGTATTTACCATGGCCTGATGATTTTCTCCGGGGTAACGTAATGTGGGTCTCGTTTCTTATCTCCGGCTGCAGGGAGTCCAGACAGTCAATAAGACTAACCTGATAGTCGTTTTTTTGAAGAAAACCAGCGAGATAAAGTAGACCGAGCGGTTTTATCCAGAAGTCATAAGCGGCAAAATCGTATATCCAGGGGTTAATTAAAAGGATATTTTTTCTCATATCTCATGCCGGTGCTGTACGTAGTTTCTCGGTTTCTATCTGGTAAAGCAAAAATAGCAGTCCAATTCCATAACCATGATCAGTTAGTTAAAAATACAAGAAATATTATACCATCTATATTTAACTATTACAATTGCCTCCTCGTAATCTTGCCCACTGTCACCTGACAATTCCGAGAGATATAAAAGAAGGGTAGGGGGGAGGTAAAAACATAATGTATTTTTAGTAAACAACTATTATGAAGTTATACTGTCAAAATAGTTGTTTATTAAACACAAATTTCATAAAATATTAGCAAAAGACTTTTATTTATACAGTACAATTCTCTATTTATACAGTAAAAATCTCTTGACAAATACGTTTTGTACTGTATAACTCAGATGAATAAGTACGATAAATTAAAATGAGATAAAGAAAATGTACAGTATAATCAGACAATACAGGGGGGTGATCCGGGCATGTCTTCTCTAAATAGTAGTTTACTAATAAGCAGCAAAGAAATCATTGAAAAAACGGGGATATCCAGGGCAACACTCAATAACTACATTAAGGTTGGTATATTACCGAGGCCCCTGGTAAAAAAGCCGGAAGATGTAAAGACACGGGCTAAGAAAATTGGCTACTTTCCACAAACGGTTATTGAGCGTATTGAGATAGTTAAGGAAATGAAAAGAAAGGGGTATTCCATGGAAGACATTGTCAACAGATTACATGACTTCTCAACCATTGATCCTGCCATGGAAGAAAGAAGAGAGCTGAAAGAAAAAGACCTATTGGAAACCACAAGTCAGGAATCGGGTAAAGGTGGTCCGGAGAGAATAAATTCAACAGAAGAAGGGTTATTAAAGTTAACGATTAACGACCTTCAGTGTCCAGCCTATTTATTAAATCAAAAATTTGAAATCGAATGGATAAACGAAGAAGCGGAAAAACAAATTTTCCACCGACAGATACGATCAATCAGAGAGGCGGAGTCGAGAAATGTTTTTAAATTACTTCTGGATATTGATGCTCGCACCGGTGATCAAAGCAAGAATGAGTTAATTGGTTTCCATATGACTTTTATGAAGTCAAGATATCTTAAGGCATCACTTGCACAACTTTATATAGGCATTTCTGAAAGGGAACTACATACCCTCGAAAAAATATATGACCATGCCGTCTCTGTGCCGGAATCCATCAATGAAGCTTATCTGAATCTTGTCGGCTTTGATGGTACTGTGACATCATTTCATCTGTATTGGGTTATTTTCAGGGAAGGGCTCTTGTTTATCTACGTTCCCGTAGACAGTTTACTGCAAGGTGTAGTTGAGCTATTATCAAACCGGACGAAAGTGATCAATGAATTACTGAAGCAACGTATTCCCTCGCTTGTTTCCTTTTGTGTGCTTGTTGCAGATTTACAAGATTCGGTCAGGATTTGCGCCGACTTGCCTCCTGAAGAATACTTTGAATTAATCAATCAGACATGGAAATGCATGGAGGGTTCTTTCAAAAAATACTATGGGATTTATGGAAAGCACACCGGTGACGGCATGGTTTACTATTTCCTGAAAGACACAGATTCAAACTATCTCATGAACTCCATCTACTGTGCCCTGGAACTGAGAGAAAAAGTGAAAAAATTAGGGATGGAGTGGAAGATGCGTAAAGGATGGTTTCATGACCTCTACATGAATATTGGTATCAACGAGGGCCAGGAGTATTTCGGCACGATCGTTCCTTCACCCGGCATCGAATTTACTGCCCTCGGTGACTCCGTTAATTATACAGGCAGACTGTCCGATTTTGCCCGTTACGGATCCATCTGGACAACGAAAAACCTGATAAACAAATTAAGCATAGAAGAACGTAATAAGATTCGTTTTGGGATCAGGCGGAAAGACCATGATCGTGAAATAGTAGTTGAAAACATGTTCTCTCGGGTTATGGATTTGTTTCAGGATGACAATTCAAGGTACAGCAAATTCATGGATATTGCCACTCTCCCGGTCACAGAGATCCTGGACAGATGTAAGTAAGGTACTCCTGCGGATAAACTTGACTACAAAGATCTAATGCAATATCCTTGACAAACAAAAAGTAGTGGATATTTTTCTAAAAAATAGAGGAGTAGAAAAAGCGCTCAGCAAACAATAAATACTATCAGGGTAGAAAACTATGGCAGAAGATTATTATAAGACATTAGGTGTTGATAAAAAAGCGAAAACTGAGGAGATCAAGAAGGCTTACAGAAAGCTTGCCTTGAAATACCACCCTGATAAAAATCCTGGCAACAAGGAAGCGGAAGAAAAGTTTAAAAAAATCAGTGAGGCTTATGCTGTACTAAGTAATTCTGAGAAACGGCAACAATACGATAGTTTTGGATCTGATACATTTAGCCAGCGGTTTACCCGGGAGGATATATTTAGAGGTTTCGACATCAACGAAATATTAAAGGATTTAGGTTTCGACATCGGCACAGGGGGGAGGCGGACCCGTACGACCCAGGCAAGGAGGGACCCTTTCAGTGATATTTTTGGCGCCCAACATTATTTCAGACAAGCGCCTCAGAGAGGACAAGATATTCACTATAATCTATCAATCACATTAGAGGAGTCTGTGTTCGGTGTAGAAAAGAAACTGGCACTGCAGAAGGAAGAAAGGATCGAAGAAATCAGTGTTAAAATACCACAGGGGATCAGTGCAGGAAAGAAATTAAGACTGCTGGGAAAAGGGGCTCCCGGTGTCAATGGCGGAATGCCTGGTGATTTATATTTAAATATTAATATACTTCCCCATCCCATTTTTGCCAGGGATAATAACGATATCTACGTCGAAAAAACGATTAATTTTTCTCAGGCCGTCCTTGGTGTTACCATTGATGTACCTACTATTGACGGTTCCACGAAAAAGATTAAAATCCCTCCGGGTACCCAAAATAATACCAAGATAAGGATGAAGGGATACGGAATTCCAGGATTAAAAGGTACAGTTAGGGGAGACCAGTATGTTAAGATTACCGTTAATGTTCCTCGGAAGCTGACCGACAAACAGACTCAATTAATAAAAAAATTAACCGAGGAAGGATTATAATAAAATTTCCCTTGTTGCGTCTTATAAGATATCTTATGTAAACTTTATTGTAACCAACCTTAAAACAGATAAAATCTATTTTATACACTCCAGCAATACGGTCAGACCTCTCGACAGCATCCCATCGGCAAAAGCTATCCTTTGTAGGCCTTAAGAGGTAAATACGAGATTACGGTACATAGGACGCTCAGGGTTCCCATGATATAAAATACCGCATTGATATCTAAGAAATCCATTACCGTTCCCGATATCATAGGAGAGACTATCAAACCTACACTCATGGCCATAGTAAAAAGTCCCATCATAGAACCTATACCTTCTTTTTTACCAATTCTTGTGGCGATAGCACTCGCCGCCGGCATGGACATAGCGCTGCCTATTCCCATCGTAATTCCCAGAGAGAGAAGGGCAAAGTAATTTGGGGACAGGGGCATAGAGAACAAACTGAAAGAGCCAATCAAACTCCCCATAACGATTAAAAACAATTTGCTACGTCTATCTGCTATACGTCCAAAAGGTCTCTGAAGAATCCCCGCTAAAATTGTATTGGTGGACAGAAGTATTCCTGTATGAAAGGCGGAAGTACCCATCTTTGCCGCCAGTAATGGTAGGAAAGAAAGAGTACTGCCCCCTATCAAGGCATTTACAGTCCGATAAATCATTATTCCCTGTACCGGCTTGTAGCTCAAAAGCCTTCTGTACGATATTACTTTATTAGTACCATCATACGATACCACTTTTTTTTGTTCAGGTAAGAAAAAGATAACCAGAATCAAGGAAATAGCGCTTAAAGCAGTCATAGTATAGAAGACATATACAATGCCTAAAGCATCTTTAAGCATTCCTCCAAGAAATGGACCGCATCCCAACCCCACAAAAGCCGAAAAATTAAATTCCCCCATATATGAACCTTCTCTACCTCGGGGTGACATCTCACCAACATATGCCATTGCTATAGGAAAAATCATGGCAGAAGCAATGCCTTGCAACAGTCTGATTAGGACCAATTCATAAACGCAAGATGCCCAAACATAGCTTAAGGCCAATAAAACGTAAAGTGATATGCCCACAGTAATGAATGGCTTCTTTCTCCCATATTTGTCTGATGATTTGCCTATTACTGGTAAGACAATTAATCGTGTAAATGAGTGACCCGCAAAGATAATACCTACCCATAGACCTGTGGCGCCAAAATCCGTTGCATAAACGGGTAAAAGTGGAATAATAAACCCTAAACCCAGCATGTCTAAAAATACGACAGCTAAGAGGACTCCAAAAGTCAATCTTCTGTTTTGATCATCCAAGTTAAATCTCCTAAGGTCCCAAGTTAGAGGATGATTACCCCCCTACCCTATTCTACATGCTATTATGTTTCTTGCGGATATCCGTCCGGAGAACTTACACAAAATCTTATGTAAGACCTACGAAAGACAGCCAGAAAAGTTTGAGACCCTTTTAGGTATCCAGGGTGTAGGTCCCAAGACCATCAGGACCCTCGCTTTGATTTCGGATTTAGTTTATGGTTCAGAAGTCTCCTGGAAAGATCCGGTGAAGTACAGCTTTGCCCATGGAGGGAAGGATGGAACCCCTTATCCGGTAGACAGAGACGGCTATGAAAGGTCGCTTGAGATTTTAAAAAAGGCAATTAACTCAGCGAAAATCGGGGACAGGAGGAAATTAGAGGCTATCAGAAGACTGCCTAAATACGGTGAACGGTAAACGATTTAAAAATCAGTTTAAGGCATCGTAGGTGTTACCCCATTTGCTCAAATGACCAAACGCCTTTTTCACCTCCCCGCCCCATTGTGGAAAGCCATTTTTCATATCTCTTTTTCGTTTCTTCTCTAACTTCTTCAGCTTCTTTGCCTTCCATTCCATGGGCTTTAATCCAGTTTTCAATGAGCAGCCCCCCAGGCATCCACATCTCGATGGTTTCTCTCTCATATACCCATGATTTTAAGGTCACTCCAACACGAGAGAGAATTTCCCAAATCTCGTCCCTTTCCCGGTCATCACAAAAAACCAGCATGGCACACTCTTCCAGGCCAAAAATCTTCTGGGGAGAACGATCATACTTGATGCTTTGAATAGCCCTCTTCTCAACATAAGGATCAAGTTTGGCTGCCAGTTCGTCAAGCGTTTCTCTCTCACCTAAAACAATCCACTTTCCCCAGTGCTCCAGATATTCCTCTTGCGTCAACATATTACCCTTATAGGCTATGGGAAAATACCAATCTGGAGGGATTACATAAATCCAGTTATAATAAGGCTTATCAACAATCATCCGCTCAGCCTCCTTCGATAAGCTGATGATCAGATTTGATCAGGCCTTGGCTTAACCAAAATTCCCCTCCCCTTTCTCTCCAATCCTCAACCTTAACTTAATCACTTGCCCACATCCACCTTAAGACCCCGGGACTCAACCAGCCTTCTCAATTCTTCAACCCGTTCATCACTATAAAGGGGCATATCCTGATAAGGAGATGCCTTCCCGGTGGCATGATACTTTAAATTCGCCGGTTTGTAAGACATTGCTTTTTGACGGGGGGAAGTATAAGCAGAACGGACTTGTGTGTCAAGGAAATATTGACCACAAAATGTGAGGTGCGGCGCCGATGATCGTGGAAGGGGTGTATCCTGGCGCCCGTCCTATTGGGAGAGCGATCCGCTTTTCGGCCATTTCACCCGTCACGAAGGCATTTTCGGGCGTAATCCAGGCAGACCTGTCCTGTGCGCTCATTATACATGAGGCGTTATGAATGGATGTAGGCATCCCAGGAGTAGTCGGGGTCGGCGTAGAAGGACTCATTGGGCGCTGGAGAGTGAGAGGAATCAGCCGTTGTTAGGTATGTGAGGGGTGGTGCATGTGCCTGCGGAGGCGGTCTTGCCCTTACCAGCCAGAGTCCCAGGTGCTTAAGGATGGCCCTGATCACCGCCCTGTCCTCGATGAAGCTGATGATCCGCATGGTTCCCTGACATTTCGGGCAGACCAGGGGATCTACTTCATATATCTTCTGAATCAGCCTTGCCCAGTTTTTCCTGAAAGCCTTTTCGTTTCCCTGAGGTTCGAGGATGCAGGGGATGGTGTCATCATGGCCTTTCTTTTGCCGTTTTCCACAGGAGACATTACTGTAATAGCCATAGTACCGCACCATCTGCTCTCCCCTGTTCGGTATGTGAGAACACATGGCGGCCAGCCATTCCAGGGCAGGAAAGACCTTGGTTGTCTTTAGTTTACATATTCCTCCCGGATTAACCTGAAGATACTCTCTCTCCCCTAAGATCGGTGGACTGGCCGCCAGCAGCTCTATCGAGCGCGGCAGAAATGAAGTCTGGTTTGCCAGGTTCACCTGGCAAAGCGCCTCCCCTTGCTGCATATTGAGGGCAAGCTATCTCACTGACTGGCGATATCCAATTCAGGACACAGTGCAACGTATCCTTCACCTTCGCGTTCAATAATTGCGGTAAGTTTATGTGTCATAGAAGTCTGCTAATTCATCATCCGATTCGATGCCCTAATGGTTGAGCTAACCTGCCGGGGTGGAACGCCAGCGGAACCCGGGTCAGGTTGAGCGATTTGTTGGGCAAGAGGGCTATTCCGACTACTTATGGCTTTACTGTTGTAAACAAGTTTCCATTTTCCCGCTTGATGATTCCTTTCTTAAGGAAAGTATTCATAATTTCATTATATTTCGATTCGTATTCGCTGTTGAAATAAAGATCAACTGTCTCTTTAAACCAATAAGTATCCATCAGGTATAGGAAAAAAGAATTTTCTTTAAGAGTCTTCTTCATCAGAAGTGTATAAACTATAATCTTTTTTATCAGATCGTCACCGATTGAGTCTCGGTGAAGGAAATATCTTTGAATTATTGCCTTGCCTTTTGATATGGCCTTTTTCATGTCAGTAAATGGTTTCCCGTGGCCAGGGTAAATTATTCTCACATCAAGAGTTTCAAGTTTCAGTAAGGATTCCTGCATGTGAAACAAGGCCGTGCTCCCTTCAACACGAATTGTCATCACTGCTATATCATTTTCCCAGAGCGTATCAGAAGATATAAGCATTTTCTCTTGGCTGTTGTAGAGTACAATGCCATCAGAAGCATGTCCTGGGGTATAAATGACCTGAAATTTATGAGGCCCCACAGCTATAATTTCTCCGTCTTCCAAAGTTTGTGTACAATTAAAAAAATCAGCTTCTTGGCTATAATATTTCCACCATGTAGACCAATCATCCCGAGTATCTATGAAACATTTCCCAACCTTGTGCAAAGCAATGTCACACCCTGATTTTTCCTGAATGATTTTATTGCCACCTATGTGATCACAATGGGAGTGTGTGCTAATAATTAAGTTAACATCTGAAAGGTTTATTTCCAATGCTGTTATCAGTCTATCTGTTTCGTTGAAGTCAGAAACATAGCCTGTATCAATGAGGACCGGGGCTTTTGATCGATAAACAAAGTGATTCCCGTTTAGATATCCTCTTTCGATGAAAAACAAATCCTTCAAGATTTCATTTTTAAACATCTGCACGTCTCCCGCTGCTTCTCCCATTTGTCAAGAAAAAAAATTTAACCGGTACGTTCAAATCACACCACGTTCTGAGATACCTGATGAATCCGTTTTTGTTTGCCCCTTCGAGGAAGCTGGGCAGAAACCTCTGATTCAGCAGATGGTTATAGGTTTGAACCGGATCTATCTTTGAACAGGACTTCAATACCGCAGTTGGTCCCTTGGTATCCCGACCGACCATTGGTGAGAGTGACGCATCAGCCAATGGATCGCCATCCTTTCTGCTGTCGGGAGTCGCCGGGCAGTCAAGCCCAGCACTATACGCAAACGACACAGCACTCCCATCGAAATGATACCGGGCTCCAAATTTGTCCGCTATTTTCTCTATTATTTCCTCTATCTTAAGATGGACATCGTTTGCAATCCTGTCTACATAATCGTCATCATTCCCAAATTTGGGGGCCATGGTCAACATCATCCGGCGCAGATCCTCCCTTCCCTCCCAATTCTTGTCAAGGACCTCGATCAACTCCTCCATGGATATCTTCTTCTCATCGAAGACAAACTTCTTAATAGCAGCTAAAGAATCGGCGGTATTGGTCTGACCGGCCCCTACTATGAAATTTGAGATTCCGTCATCAGGATCCTTAAACTGTTCAATGTCCTGACCACGCTCAAGACAACCATGTATCAAGCTGGATGTAAACGGCCGCGGCAGGTATTTTTCAAATATCGTCCTTGTCACCTCCTCTATCTGCCAGTTTTTTCGCAGGAAAAATCGAACCTGATCGAGAAACGCCTGCATAACATCTTTAATAGAAGTAAAAGTGGCAGGGTCTGGGGTGGGTGCCCCGTATTGTTCTCCGGTTTTGGGGTGTACACCTCGGTGCAATGCCCACCACAGGCATTTGAGAACAGAAAAGTAGCCTGGAAGGACTCGAATTGAGTTCTTACCCGGAATCTGCATATAGACACACCCAGAGATGCTGTAATTCCTGGCCTCCTGTACAGTAGGAACCCACCGATGAACGAGTGGAACAAGAACCTCATCGTTGAAAAGCGACGGATACCCAATACCGGTGCGGATCACATCGGTTGCCTTTAGCAAAAGCTCTGTCGGAGTTTCCTTGTGTACTCTCAGAGCGAGACTTGGCTGGAGGGTTTGCATCTTTTCCGCCGTTTCAAGAACAAGGTAGGTCACTTCATTGGTAATGTCGTTTCCATCCTCGTCGACACCACCTATGGTCATACTGTCAATGACCCCGCTCCCGGCGTAAATCCCGGACATCGTTGAGACACGGATCTTAGCGAGCCCCTCAAACTTCGCCCACAGGCGCATCAAAAGGTCAAGGACGTCATCTCTTGTCATCCTTCCCTCCTCAATGTCCTTTTTGTAGAATGGGCCTGTGAGCAGGTCAAATCGTATCCCGATCCCCGAATTAACAAACTCAATGCACCTGGTGATAAGGTGAATAAACCAGAAGGACTGGACGGCCTCCTGAAAAGTTTTTGCTGGGTTTCCGGGAACGTTCTTACAGGTTACAGCGATCTCTTCAAGCTGCTTCTTTCTCTCCGGGTTCTTTTCCTTTACGGCAAGGTTCCTTGCCATCTCGGCATATTTGTGACTCCATGACACCGTTGCTTTTAAAACGATAATGACTGCCTCCAGAAAGTTTTTCTGATCAACGTAGTCAACCGGGATAGTCTTCCTGACTTCCTCCAGCCTTGCTTCTGCCTCCGCCCGTATACCGTTTAGGCCGAGCCGGAACAATTTCTCATAATCAGGGATCCCTATGCCATACCAGAGTGACCACATGAAAGTCCCCTCGTATTTCCAGTATTTTTCCATATCCTCACAGCCTTCAAAAGCCTTTTTCTGCACATCACGAATCGTTTTCCCGTCCCAATACTGAGATATCTCTAGCAACTCTGACCTGGCCTCATCATCCAAAAGACTTCGAGCATCCCCAGTGGTCAACATCCTTTCATATGCTTTCCAGTTCATCTCAATAGCGAACATCAGTGCACTAGGACTTTCCGCATAATTCCCCACAATACGTTCATGATCTTCAATATAGATGGTCATGTTCGACAAAATATGCTCAAGGGCCTTGGCTCGGCGTATTACCATCGGCTCCCATTCTGTCATTTTGTACGACTCGGTGAGAAAGCGCGACCGTTCGATACCAAGCGTGACCCCCGGTCTGTACATCCCCTTGCTGCCTTCCCCTTCGACATCTGTTAACCCTCTCCGAACATTGCGAACCCCTTTTGTAACAATCTTGCTCCTAATCTCTTCAGCAGTAATCATTGGGTACCTCCTTTGGCCAGGCTCTGTACTGGCCCTTTCAAGTACGCCAAAATGCGCACTCTTTGTGAACTAAATGTCTGCCTACCACACCACCTCACGCCATGAAACGCTTTGCCTGTTATGCGAGTGCATGCAACTAAAAGTCGACAAAAACGATTACATTACTCGTATATCAAGGATCTCAAATTAATCGCAAACAAAAATTTTTAATAAAAGATACAAAATTTATCTCCTGATAATTATTTCCTTTGTCTTAATATTTCCTTGATTTTCTCAAAGGAGAGAAGACATGTCCGCACCTGCCGCCGTTTACTGTCCACGGAACCCGCAGTCTTCCGATTATCAAGCTTTTCTCTCTCACCTAAAATAACCCATTTCCCCCAATGTTCCAGATATTCCTCTTGCGTCAACATATTACCCTGATAGGCTATGGGAAAATACCAATCTGGAGGGATTACATAAATCCAGTTATAATAAGGCTTATCAACAATCATCCTCATGGCTCCCTTCTATAAGCTGATGATCAGATGTACCAGTCATTTTCCCACATCTGCCTTAAGGCCACGGGACTCAATCAGTCTTCTAAATTCTTCAACCCGTTCATCACTGTAGAGGGGCATACCTTGATAAGGAGAGACCTTCCCGGTAGCATGGTATTTTAATTCGCCAAATTTATGAAGAGGCAACAGTGAAATCTTCTCTACCGCCGGCCCCAGATCGAGGACAAACTTGCAAAGTCTTTCCATCTCTTCTTCAGAGTCGTTAAAATCAGGGATTAGTGGGCGCCAGATCCATACCTTTGTTTTAGTTTCAACTGCTATCTTCTGTAAATTATCCAGGATCTGCTGGTTGGGAACACCAGTAGCCTGCTGGTGCTTTCTTGAATCCATATGTTTTATATCATAAAGTAAAAGATCGGTATATTCCGCTATTTTTTCCATTATATCCCCATGTGCATAGCCAGAGGTATCCACAGCAGTATGCAACCCTTTTCGTTTGGCTTCCTGAAGTAAGGCCAGGGCAAACTGCCATTGAAGCAAGGGCTCGCCGCCGGACAGCGTTATACCGCCTTTTGTACGCCGGTAGAGGGATTCATCCTTCATCACCTCTTTCATAACCTCTTCTACGGTCATCTCCATTCCTACTATCTTTATCCTCCTGGAAAGACAGACCTCCGCACATTTCAGGCAGTAATCGCACTTCCGCCAATCCATCCCCCAGCGATCATCTGCCAGGGATATTGCCCTCTCTTGACATACCTCCACACATTTGCCATCTTTAATGCACTTCTCGCCTCCAAGAATGATCTCTCGCTCTAATCTAATGGATTCCGGATTGGCACACCAGGGGCATTTTAAAGGGCATCCCTTTAGAAATACCGTGCTTCTTATGCCAGGCCCATCGCCTATAGAAAAACGCTGGACATTAAAGACAATACCCCTACTACCATCTTCAATAAGATTATCTTCCATGT
Source organism: Syntrophales bacterium (assembly GCA_030018935.1). Lineage (NCBI taxonomy): Bacteria > Pseudomonadati > Thermodesulfobacteriota > Syntrophia > Syntrophales > Syntrophales bacterium. The sequence continues at coordinate 67,146 of JASEGZ010000004.1, read as the reverse complement.
TAAACCTCAACCAGTATCTTCCACCCAACATGAGGGGTCTTCACCCATCACATCCCCCATCAAATAAGCCCTTCTTCTACATCCTCCACAGATGTATTTATATTTACAACTGCCACACTTTCCCTTCAGATTATCCCTATTTCTGAAGAGATCGAGGACTTCAGAATTTCTCCAGATATCACTCATGCGCTCTTTTCTTAAATCACCTATTACCAAGCCCGGATATCTGGCCCTATCCCCGGGAAAGATTATATCCCCTCCTATTACCTTTCCCCCTGCTGTTATTGAATAAGCATAGATGCCACTTATGCATCCAAGGTTAAAATCATGATAGCCCCAAGATCTGCATTGGTCGGCACAAATTTCTTTAGTTTCTTCATCCTCAGAAACTACATAGATATCCTCAAAGTTTACCTTCCTCCATCCCAGTGCCTTCCGTGTCTTTAAGAGATAACGCTGCATTTCCCTCCTCTGCTCACGAGTTAAAATCAGATCAAACATCCCCGTTGGCCTGCCAATAGGGCTAAATTCATTGGCAATAATACCTACTCCCAGTTCCAGGGCCAGGTTTACTATGTCTTTCAACTCGTGATAGTTCACCCTGGAGATTGTCGCTGCCATCTCTACAAAAGGTATCCCCACCATTTTACAATTCTTTAATGCCTCTATTACCTTTTTAAAAGAACCTTTCCCCCTGTTGTCATCATGAGTCCCTTCCAACCCATCTATACTAACCTTTACTTCCAAAACTCCGGCATCCCTTAATTTCCAAGCATACTCTTTATCAATAAAGTGACCATGGGTGTTTACCGCCATTCTTAATCGTCGAGCGGCTCCATACCTTGCAATCTGGAGCAAGTCTTTTCTTGAAGTTGGCTCCCCACCTGCCAGTAACACCGCCATGGTACCTGCTTCTGCTATATTATCCAAAACATCGTAAACTTCCTCGGTAGTCAGTTCATTGTCTAACGGCTTTTTAGAATCAGATCCACAGTATTTGCAATTTAAATTACAGGCTTCAGTAATGCTAAAATAACAGAAGAGGGGCTTTGCCTCTTTAACCGCCTGATTAAATTTTTCCCTGGTAATACTTAAAAGGTCATCCTGATGCATCTTAGCCTTTCCCCATTTACTCAAATGACCAGGTACCCTTTTACTTTCCTTCCCCGTCCCCTAATCCCAAATCCCAGATCATTTGCCCACTTCTACCCTAAGGCCATGGGAGGCAACCAGTCTTCTGAATTCTTCAACCCGCTCATCACTAAGAAGAGGAATATCCCGATAAGGATAGACCTTTCCGGTGGCAGTATATTTTAATTCGCCAAATTTATGAAAGGGCAACAAAGATATCTTCTCCACCGCTGGCCCAAGTGTAAGGACAAACCTGCAAAGTTCCTCCAGTTCTTCTTCAGAATCATTAAAATCTGGGATCAGAGGTCGCCTGAGCCATACCTTCAAACCTGGTTTTTCTATTACTGTCTTTTGCAAATTTTCCAGAATCCTCTCATTAGGCATGCCAGTAACTTCTCTATGTTTTGCTGAATCCATATGTTTAAGATCATAAAGTACTAAACTGGTGTAGTTTAATACCTCATCCAGTACCTCCCAGTTGGCATAACCTGTAGTATCCAGGGCAGTGCGTAACCCTTTCTGCCTGGCTTTCTGCAATAAGGACAGGGTAAATCGCCACTGAGCTAAAGGCTCACCCCCTGAGATGGTCATACCTCCTCCTGATCTGCGGTAGAAGCTGGAATCCTTCATGACTTCTTCTATTACTTCATCTACGCTTTTACACTCTCCGCTAACCTCTATTGATTTTGAAGGGCAAACTTCGGCACATTTTAAACAATAATTACACTTCTCCCACTCAATAACCCTCCCCTCTTCCCTTATGAAAATTGCCCCTTGCGAACAGATATCAACACATTTGCCACACCTGATACACTTGATATCCCTCGTAATAATCTCTGGTAAAAGCCTTATGGACTCAGGGTTCTGACACCAGGGGCAGTGAAGAGGGCATCCTTTCAAAAAGACTGTGCTTCTTATTCCAGGACCGTCATGAATAGAGAAACGTTGGATGTTAAAGACAATACCCCGCTCATCGTTTGAGGAGGCGCATTCTTCACCTGCTTCCATTTTAATTCCCTTATCCCTTATACTTTACAAAGAGCCCTTTTCCTGAAGTAAGGCATCTAAAAAATTTATAGCGTGTGGGACATAAAAGCTCCACACGCTATACTATTATTCTCTAAGATCAAGAAGATTATAGGGTTAATTGACTTAATCTGAAGTTAAAAGCTATGCTCCGTTCTGCAAATGATGCTGTCTTGCGTCTCCTTTGGTATATCAATAAAGTAAGCGCTATAGCCTGCGATTCTTACCTGGAGATCGGGGTACTTTTCCGGATTTTGCTGGGCATCTCTTAAAGTTTCAGAGTTAACTACATTAAACTGGATATGGGGGATAGTCATCTTTTCATACCATTCTTTCAAATATTCAGCGAAGAGTTTTTTGTTCTCTCCCTCAAGAAATGCCGGCATAAAGCGCTGGTTAAAGAGGCCGGTATGGAGAAAAGGCACCTTGCCCACGGAGTTAAGTACCGCTGTAGGACCTTTCTTGTCAGCGCCCGCCGCAGGCGAAAAGCTACCATCAGCCATAATATCGGACATCATCCTGCCGTCGGGTGTGGCTCCAATGCCTAAAGCCATTGCCTGATAAGCAATTACCGAACTTCCATCTATGATACAGGGGTTATCCCATGCATCTTTAATGTTGTGAACAGTTTCGTACATTCTCCTTTTTACCTTTACCGCCCACTCATCAACATAGTCATCGTCGTTGCCGTACTTGGGAGCATTAAGGAAATCCTGACGCATCTCTTCATAACCATCCCAATTTGATTTCAGTGCGCAAAGAAGCTCATCCATCGTATATTTCTTCTCCTCAAAAACCAGTTTTTGGATGGCTGCCAGTGAATCAGCGACATTTACAAAACCTAATGAGATTAACTGGGGCTCGCTGTCAAACTCCAGATTATACTTATACAGATCATCACCACGCTCCAAAGTCTCATCGAGCATCAAAGAATTAAGAGGATCTGCGTTATGATCCATGATTACCTGATGACCTATATTATGAGAAAGAACAGCTATTTTTGTGTAGAAGTCTAATTGCTCACATATAGCATCGAGTAATTCATCGCCTGATTTCATCTCCCTCGGATCTTTGGTTTTCGGTCTTTCCATGGAATTTATCCTCCTTTCAAAAATAAAGGGATTGGGGCTCTGGCCCCAATCCCGCTTTTACTGGCTAAAGGCATCTTTCCCCTGGTAAAGGGCATATTCCATCATCTTGGGCGCGCCTAAAAAACTTATTACCGGGAAAAAACCTGAAGAAAGAGGTTTGCCTGTACAAGTCATGGCCACACACCCCGCCGCCTGGGTCCTCTTGGCATCTTCAAGAGAATAACCACGCATCAATGCCCACCTCTCCAGTAGTTCCTCATTAAAAATTGCCGGATGACCGGTCCCAGCCCGGATCAGTTCAATAACCCTCTCTATTACATCAGGATTTACATTACGGTGATAACGGAACATGACAGGAGGTTGATTGATCCGAACGTCGGCCATTGCTTCCAGGACCAGGCAGGTCAGATCATTTGATGCATCCCTTCCATCAGGCCTCGAACCGCCAATATTGGCCGTATAGAGTACATCAGTGCCAGCCGTCAGGGAGAAGGTTTGAGGATGTTCGATATAGTTGCCTACCTCCTGAACTTTCAGCATCCAGCATTCTATCATCTCTAATGCCTTAGCCCTGGTGAGTTTTCCTTCTTTCATATCTTTCTCATAGTAAGGCCACCATACCTGGTCAAGTCTACACCCCGAACCATTGCCGGGTATCGCAAGAAACCTGCCAACTACCTCATTAAACCAGAAAAACTGGAGCGCTTCCTGGAAAGTACGGGGGGGATTTGCCGGGACCCACTCACAAACGGCTGCAATCTCTTCTAATTCCTTTTTGCGAACTGGGTCCTGCTCTTTTTGCGCCTGTTCCCTGGCAAGTTCAGCATATCTTTGGGCAAATCTGATCAGCGCCTTTCCACATTTAATCATACCTCCCCAGGTATTCTTCTTATGGATATAATCAGCAGGATGCATTTCAAAGGATTTACTTTCCAATTCCTTAAGTTTTGCTTCTGCCTTTTCAACCCTTCCTTTGACACCTCCCTGGAAAATTTTTTCGTAATCATAGTCCATCAATGTCCGTCCGGCATTCCAGAGATCTGCAAAAAAGCATGGGTTAGTTGGAGAGCGATGTACAAACGGCGATACCTCTTTTGGCAGAACCGACTCTACTAAACATTCCTGTGATTTGTCTTTCCAGTAATCATAAATCTCCTCGAGTATCTCTTTTTTCTCTTCGGGCGTTACCATATGCTTAAAGCCGGTTTCCAATGACTCCGGTATATAGGATACGGAAATTTCAGGATACCACCTCACCTCATCGGGTGCACTATTAGGATCCCCCACAATAAGCTCTCCCGGTTTAATAAAGATGGGCATCTCTTCACATAACCTGGACATAACTTCTGCCTTTCGTAATACAACCGGTTTCCCTTCAGTTTCTTTAAAAGCCTTCGTAACAATCCTTGCCCTATCAACATCGAGTCTTACATCCTTTCGGAAGCTGACCACACCCAATCCACTAACAACATCAGCCCAATCTTTTATTATTACCGCCTTTGAATAGCAATCGTCCCTTAGTTTAGCAACCCTGGGTGTACAACCAAATCCCCAATCGTAAGGCCTGGCCTTTTTTGCCTGGTCCTCAAATGAAATCGTCCCCAGTTTTGGAATTATCTCTCCCATCGTACCTTCCTCCTTTCTTATTTCCTTAAATGTTAAATGAAACAACCTTCCCTTTTGGAATTACTTATTACTACCGCATCCCCTTTAATTAAAATCCCCCCTTTCGTTATTTGAGACGATGATTTAAAAGATTTTCGAATTGTTCGAGTGAAGGTAGTTTACTACTCTTATCATGAAATTTTTAATTCTGCAAAATTCTTCTTAGGTCGAGAGTCGGGGGTCAGGAGTCGTGAGCAGAACCTTTACTTAACTTCAGACTCTAGACTTCTTAAGCTCCAAGTGCGAATTAAGATTTTTTTCGGTTTCGACTTTTTCATACAATCCTGTTAAAATGTAGAAAAGCAATTACTTGGTGGAAACAACAAGCGGCGCTTCCGTGGCCCCGCGTTATAGCGGCGGTCTCTTGCGTCCGATCTTCTGACTTCTTGCTCTAAGTCGTAAAATTTAAGGGGGATAAGTTCGTGAAAAGTAGATTTAATCTGGACAGCTACCAGCCAGTTTCCGTAGTAAATCAACTCAGGGCTTCCATTTTACAGAAAATTAAGAAAGGAGAAGAGATACTGCCGGACATTCAAGGCCGGGAGGAAACAAAAAGAGATGTTCTACGGGCGTTACTTTCCGGCTACAACATTTATCTGGTTTCTGAAGAGGGGACAGGGAAAACAAGGTTAGCCAAATCTTTGACCAGGCTTTTATCTCCCATCCCGAGGATAAAAAATTGCCCTTATAATGATGATCCGAAGTGGCCTGCTCATTTATTATGTCCAAGATGCATTGAAGATCCGGTAAGAGAATATGAGCTGGTAGCGGGTGAACGTAGATTTTCCCGCATTCAGGGCAATGACTATACTGATGAAGCAAAATTACTGGGCCTGGTAGATATTCAGGCCATAGTCCAGGGCAGAAGCCCAACGGATGCCATGGCCTTTGCCGCCACAGGTATCTTCAGGGCTAATCGGGGCATCTTATTTATTGATGAATTGCCGGCTATTCGAACCAAGGTTCAGGTTCTGTTACACCCTATCCTGGAGGAGAAGAAAGCCATCCTCGAAGAGTACAACTGGGAGCATCCTCTTGATATTGTCCTCGTGGCTACTGGCAATCCGCAGGGTTTTTCCCATGTTAATGAGGTTCCACGTCCCCTCTTAGACAGGTTAGAACTGATCTATATGCCCCTGCCCACTAAAGAGATAGAAATGGAGATTATGCTGCGAGAAAAATTTAAAACCGAGAACTACTTACAGGATATGGGAAGAGAAGAGGATTGCCTCCCCCAGAAGATAAACATGAAAGAGAATGAAAGGAAGGTAGTACTACCCTGGTGGATAATGCATCTTTTGAATGAAAGTATAAGTCACAGCCGCAAATGTGGGTTGTTAGACAGAAGGACAAGTCTCAGGGGGAGTTACAGGGCGCTCGACCATACCTATGCCAGTGCTGAACTGGAAAATAGAAAAGTGGGGTATCTGCAGGATGCCGTTGCTGGATTAAAGCTGGCCTTGCGCGGTCGCATAGAATTGAAACCTGATTTGATAGACTTCGAAAATCCTGAGGAGAGTTTTAAGCGTACCGATGAGGTAAGCGAAGATTTACTGTGGAACGCCTTTGAAAATCTGAGATTTTCTATCCTCGCAGAATGTGACAGGGAAAGACTGGCGAAGGATATAAGGCAGGTTATCTTATGTTCTGAAGAAATTAAAAATCTCACCCTTAAACTTCAGAAATATGGGGAATTAAACCGGGTTATAAAGAAAATGGAAATGGTGGGAATGGAAAAGGTAAAGGGTGAGTTGCTCAATGAACGGGAGAAGGAAGTCTTTACGGAACCGGCTGCCGCTGACCAGGAAACCCTGGAACAATATAACTATTCAGCTTTTGAGACTGTTTTAAATACGGCCTTACACGGCAATCTAATAGCGGAAGAGGAAATCAAAGGCAGGATTTTTACCCCGGCGATGATCGGCTGGGCAAAGGGGAGAGGATAAATGGAACTCTGCCAGAGATGCATGTTTGAACAGAAAGAGGAACAGGATAAGATTTTGCAGGAGCTTGCCTATTCTAAAAATCGCACCGTAAGAGATTTACTCAAGTATCTCAGGGACGGCGGCAAGGGGAGCATCAGGGATAAAACGCTCGAACATGTCAAGAAAAGGGTGAGGGGTGAAGAACCGGGGGATCATATTAAAGTGGAGGGTGGCTATGAAAATCTTGCCGATGGGATTCTACCGGCAGATGTAGAGGGTTGCCTGGAAAGGTATGTTGAGCAGGGCGATCTAAAACTGGAAAAAGGTCAGGTGATAATAACTCAAAAAGGCGGTCAAAAACTGGCAGATATAGCAAGGGTCAATTTGGAAAATCTGATGAAAAAAAGGGAAGCCGGCACCTATAAAGTAAAAGAGGTGGGCTATGGTCTGGAATTGGCCTTATCTACGAGGAAATATAAGTATGGCGATGCCTACGGATCTGTTGATATTCAAAAAACACTTCTTAATTCTCTAAAGAGAAAGGCATTAACGGAAAAGAATATCTCCGATGCTCATAGAGGAAGAAAGTCTCCTATTTCCTTAGAACGGGAAGACTTTGAGGTTTTTGAGAAAAACAACGAAAGTAAAATCAGCATGGCCTTATTGATTGATGAAAGCGGAAGCATGGGTGAGGAGAAAAGAGATGCGGCCATCAGCACCTGTCTGGCTCTGGCGAGGACAAAAAGACCGGGCGACACTTTAAAGGTTATCGTTTACTCCTCGCAGATCAAGGAAATATCCTACTGGGATATCTTAAATATAAATCTTTTAGGTGGCACTACAGATATAAAGGCCGCTCTACTGGCCGGCAGGAGGGCTCTGTGCAATGAAAGGGGAAACAAACAAGTATACCTTATTACAGATACCGAACCTAATACGGAAAATGGCAAGTATGTGGGATTTGAAAAAGCGGCACCCGGTGTAAAAAAAGAAGCCCTCCAATACAGAAGGGAAGACATTACCCTGAATATAATAATGTTGGGGGAAAAACCAGGGCTGAAAGATTTTGCCTCTCAACTGGCTAAAATTAATGCGGGTCGTGTCTTCTTTACCTCTTCGGATAATCTGGGAAGGGTAATAATTGAGGACTATTTATCTGCCCGGAAGAGTATCGGCGGGAGGTCTATTTGAAGCAGATCTCAAAGGATGGGTAAAGCTAAATATATCACTTAAAATTAAATTTGAGAAAGTTAAAAAAAGGGAGGTGTAGAGGGAGTATGTATGAACTTACCGAAGAACAAAGAATGGTGCAGCAAGCAATTAGAAAGATAGTATCCAAGGAAGTAGAGCCGAAGATAGGGGAAACAGATAAAATCGGGGATTTCCCTTTCGATGTCGCCAAAATGCTGATAGATCACGGATTCCATTTGCTGCCCCTTCCTGAAGAGTATGGAGGATATGACAGTGTTCTTATGAACTGCTTAGGCATAGAGGAGCTTTCGGGCAAAACAGCACGGAAGCCGGTTAAGCTCAACGCGCAACAGAGAGAACTGATAAGCAAAATGCAACTCAAAATGCCGAAAATGATCATGTAGTCCATAAAAATGAAAAGCGATGCTAAATCAAATCAACGAGTTACACAATAGTTTCCGGAAGCCGGGATATAACTTAAATTAACTTTGCGTAGAAATGGGATTTCTTACTTAAAAACTTTGGAGTTTATGGAAAGGAGATAAAAAATGAATCTATCCTTGAATGAAGAACAGGAGATAATAAAGAGAACTACCCGGAATTTTCTGGCAAAAGAGTGTCCAACAAGCCTGGTACGGGAGATAGAGGAAGGGAAGAGGGAATTTTCCCCTCCCCTCTGGCGGAAGATGGCAGAGATGGGCTGGCTGGGTTTAATATTCCCATCTGAATATGGTGGCAGTGAAGGTAATTTCCTTGATCTTGCGGTGCTTCTGGAAGAAATGGGAAGAGCGTGCGCACCGAGCTGGTTCTTTTCCACTATCCTCCTGGGGGCACAGAGTATCCTTAATATCGGTAACGAAGAGCAGAAGAAAAGGCTGCTTCCTGCTATAAATAACGGTGAATCCCTGGGAACCATGGCTATAATTGAACCTCAATCGGGCTCCGATGTAGCAAAGATCGAGATGACTTCCAGAAGGGAGGGAGATACTTTCTCTCTAAATGGTATCAAACTCTGTGTACCTGATGCCCATATTGCCGACTGGATGGTTTGTGTTACAAGAGGTAAGGGAGAAAAAAATGGGAGTCCTGCTATGGGACTTTTCCTCGTAGATAAAGAAAGCCCTGGTATATCCATTACTCCTCTTATGACCATTTCAGGGGATAAGCTGTTTGAAATAAAATTTGATAATGTGAAGGTATCTGCAGAAAACCTCCTTGGCGACGGGGAGCAGAGTACGGCAGATTTAGAAAGGACATTGCAGCGAGCCGCTCTGGCTAAATGTGCGGAGATGGTCGGCGGGGCGCAAAAGGTTCTGGAAATGACAGTAGATTATGCCAAACAGCGGGTGCAATTTAATCGTCCCATAGGAAGCTTCCAGGCTATCCAACACCACTGTGCCAATATGGCCATTGATCTTGATTGTTCTCGTTACCTTGCCTACTATGCGGCATGGATGCTAAGTGAGGGAATCCCCTGTGAAAAGGAAATAGCAATGGCGAAGGCGTTTATCAGTGATGCCTATATCAACATTACCACCTTAGGCCAGCAGATACATGGTGGTACGGGTTTAATTAAAGAGCACGACATGCAACTTTATTTCCGACGTGCCAAGGCGGCAGCTCTATCCTTAGGTAACGGCACCTTTCAACGGGGGATAGTGGCCAGGGAAATGGGACTTAACTAACTTAACTTGAAAATAAGAAAGAGGTGATTGGGATGGATTTTCGTTTTTCACCGGAAGAAGAGAGATTTAGAGAAGAGGTTTGTCATTTCCTGGATGCAGAGGTAACCGAGGAGATGATTGAAGAGGTGGAAAGGGGGACAGAGATAGGGATAGGGCCACATACATGGGAACTCATGCGCAGGCTGGGCAAGAAAAAGTGGTTGGCTCCTGCTTTTCCAGAAGAATATGGAGGAATGGGTGCCACCCGCTGGCAGCAGTTTATTCTCACCGATGAAGTGTCGTACCACAGAGCTTTACCATTAGGTCTTTGCGGTGTTACGATTGTAGGACCTATGCTGCTTCATTCCGGAAGTGAGGCACAGAAGAGAGAGTACCTTCCCAGGATAGCCAGGGGGGAGATTGACTTTGCCCTGGGGTACACAGAGCCGGAAGCCGGCTCAGACCTGGCCAATCTGCAGATCAGGGCGGAGAAAAAAGGGGATTTTTACGTCGTAAATGGACAGAAGACTTTTAACACGGGATGCCATTTTACTCAATATGTATGGCTCGCCGTCAGGACAGACCCCACTGTCCCCAAACATAAAGGGATATCCCTTTTGATTGTTGATATGAAGACTCCGGGTATCACGGTGCGCCCCTTATGGGTTATGGATGGTGAGAGGAGCAACGAGGTCTTTTATGATGATGTTAAGGTTCCGGTAGAGAATCTGGTCGGTGAAGAAAACCGGGGGTTTTATTATATCTTGACTGCCCTTTCCTACGAGAGGATTTTACCCATGGGAGAGCTGCGACGTATCTTTGAAGAATTTGTCGGCTACATTAAAGATCAGGGGCTTGGCAAAGATCCTCTCGTTCAACAGCATGTGGCCCAACTGGCCACCGAGTTACAGGCGTTGTATCTTATTGCCTACCGTGTGATATGGCTGATAGAGAATAAGATGGCCCCAAATTGGGAGGCGCCCATGGTCAAAGTATATATGACCGAATTTATGAGGAGGTTCAGTAATACGGCGATGGAAATTATGGGACCCTGCGGTCAATTACAGAAAGGTTCCCCCTCGGCCCCCCTTATGGGAAGAATAGAGCGTCTCTATCGCCATGCAGCCCGCCGCAATATTTCGGCAGGAGCTTCAGAAATTCAGCGAAATACCATCGCAAGAATAGGGTTGAATCTACCGAGAGGTGAGGGATAGAAAAATTAAATTTGAGAAAGTTAAGTAAGAAGGGGAGGTGTAGAGGAAGTATGTATGAACTTACCGAAGAACAAAGGATGGTGCAGCAAGCAATTAGAAAGATAGTATCCAAGGAAATAGAGCCGAAGATGGGGGAAATAGATAAAATTGGGGATTTCCCTTTCGATGTCGCCAAAATGCTGATAGATCACGGATTCCATTTGCTGCCCCTTCCTGAAGAGTATGGAGGATATGACAGTGTTCTTATGAACTGCTTAGGCATAGAGGAGCTTTCTAAAGCAAGTATAGTGGTGGGTTATATGTTAGGGGCGCCGTCATCGGTAGTGAATTGCTTTAAGGGATCAAAGAATGAAGTAGCGAAGAAGAAATATCTCAAGAGGTTAGCTGATGGTGAATTCCCCGCCTTCTCCATAACTGAGCCTGATGCGGGGAGTGATGTGGGAGCAATAAGAACAAAGGCTGTTTTAGAAGGAGATGAATATGTTATAAACGGAGGAAAATGTTTTGTCACACAAGGGGGAGTGGCAGATTTCTATGTTCTTTTTGCCAAATTGAGTCCAGAAAAAGGGTTAGATGGAATAGGAGCATTTGTGGTAGATAGGAAAACAGAAGGAGTAAATATAGAGAGAATAAATGAAGAAATGGGGAAGCATTGTGGACCAACAGCAGACATTTCTTTAACAGATGTCCGGGTGCCAAAGGAGAATCTGCTAGGTGGTGAAGGGGAGGGAATGAAATTGGGATTTGAGGCAATAAATCCCACTCGCCTTTATGTCGCTTCTACGGCATTCGGTGCAGCTGAAGCCGCTTTGGATTACGCCACCAGATACGCTAAGGAGAGAGTAGCCTTTGGCAGGAAGATATCTGAATTCCAGGCAGTTCAGATGCTGCTTGCGGAAATGGCTATACGTATAGAGGCTTCTCGCTCTCTGTTATACCGAGTTGCTTCTATGATGGACGATCCAAAGAAAAAGGAGAGAACTCCAGGATTTGCCGCGCTTACTAAATGTTTTGTCACTGAGAAGGCACTTGAGGTGGCTAATTATGCGATGGATGTCTTAGGCGGGCATGGATATATGATGGATCATCCATTAGAGAGAATAATGAGAGACATAAAATCTTCTCATTATATGGAAGGGACAAATCAGATCGCGAGAGTGCATACTGCAAGGGCCGTGTTAAATGGCACGATAAATGATTCTCTTTGAATCTCTTGCATGGCAAACAAGAGTTGTATTATTGCGGAAAATCGGTATGCTATTCTAATTCAATGGGAAAGCGGCATGGGACTTTGTTCTAAGTGACTGAAGGTTCTTAAGTTTCAAAAAAGGAGGTTAGCAAAATGGCCCAGGTAGAAACTGAAAAGAGAATTACAGAGGAGATGAGAAAGCGAAGAGCCTATTGGAGTAAGGCTATGAGGGGTAAAGGGAGGATATTGGCTGGGGAAAAGGATGTAGCGCGCATCCCTTATCGTGAAGGTATAACACTTGATATCGAGAGGGCACGCTTAGTCGCCATGGGATATAAGGAAGCTGAGGCATTAGGGGAACCACCAGTGCTTCAAAGAGCGAGGGGCTTAGCCAAGCTTTTAGATAATATGACCCTGTACATCCTCCCTGATGAACGGATCGTGGGGAATATTAATGGTAAGCCCGATAGTGTGGTCACCTATCCTGAGCTTTGGTGGAGGTGGCTGGATAAAGCCCTCGATACGGACTATAAAACCCTGCTCAGCGACGAGGAGAGGCAGGAACTTCATGAAATTCATAAGTACTTCTCAAATAAAGCGGTGCATGGGATGGAAAGACAATTGCTCCCTCCCGAAGTGCTACCTTACTGGTTTTACAATAACCATGGAGCTATGTCCTGGCTGCACGGTGGGCGCACCGGAGTAGCTAATTACGAAAAGGTATTTAAATGGGGACTGAAGGGGATATTAGAGGAGGCAAAGGAGAGGCTAAAAAAACTTGATTCAAATCCAGATGAATACCTTGCCGCCGATTATCTGGATAAAAAGCAGTTTCTTCAAGCAGTTATAATATCTTTAGAGGCAGGCATTAGATATGGGCAAAGGTGGGCAGAGAAGTTAACAGAGGAGGCGCAGAGGGAGACGGATGGCAAGAGGAAGAAGGAGTTGGAGGAGATGGCTCGGGTGTGGGAGCAGGTGCCAGCAAATCCAGCCCGAACTCTCCATGAAGTTCTCCAGTGCTACTGGTTTATATTCCTTGTTACTCGCATACTTGACCTGCAGACGCCTGGAGGAGGGGATAGATTTGACCAGATTATGTATCCCTTCTACAGGAAGGATGTAGAAGAGGAGAAGAGGTTTACCAGGCTCGAGGCCCAGGAACTGGTAGAGCACCTCTTCCTCAAGATGAATGAGGAAGGACAATTGGTCCCTCCGGTGCAGGCGGGTGGTGGCATGACCTTAATGACGGCGCGGGTTTTGACCCTGGGAGGGCAGACCCGTGAGGGAAAAGATGTCACCAATGAGATGACCTATTTAGCCATGGATGCGGCTAATACGACAAAGTTAGCTCAGCCGGCACTGGCGATAAGGCTTCACAGGGATACTCCAACGCAATTCCTATATAAGATCGCTGACTCACAACGGATAAATGCCGGCATTTACTCTTTCTTCAACGACGAAATGATGATTCCCTACCTTGAAAGCTTTGGTATTTCCCATGAGGACGCCCTCGATTACTCCACTGAAGGGTGCATGAGATGGGCCATTCCGGGCAAGCCTTTAGGTTGTCGCGCCCTGGGGGGCTATGAAGTTTTACCCAAACACTTAGAGTATGCCCTATATCAGGGGTGGAATAAATTCAGCGGTAAGAAGTGGGGTGTTGATAGCGGTGATCCACGCACCTGGACCTCCATAGAGGATGTGATACAAGCCTATCTCACCCAGTTAAGATTTTTTATGGAGAGACATATTGCTATTTGTAACCTGGTGGATGTTCTGGATGGGAAATATTTATATCAGCCTTTCCTTTCCGCCTTGCTCGACGGTTGTATTGAAAATGCTAAGGATTGCCGGCATTATAAATTCTTTCCTAATACGATTATTCAACCTGTGGGGCAAATAACCCTGGTTAATTCCTTAGCCGCCATAAAGAAACTCATCTTCGATGAGAAAAAGGTTACTATGGATGAACTTATAGACGCCTTGAAAAACAACTGGGAAGGGAAAGAAGAGCTACGCCAGATGTTCATCAATGCCCCCAAATTCGGCAACGATGATGATTATGTTGATTCGCTGGCAAGGGATATCTACTCAAGAACTACGCAGGTTATCAGGAGCTTTAAGAACATTTGGGGCGGAGACTGGCTTGAGGATGGCACAGGGGGCGCTACCTATTTTGCCTATAGTGGGCTTCTTGGGGCCACTCCTGATGGGAGGAAAGACCGTCAAAACGTCAATGATGGGACGATTTCCCCTGAGATTGGCACAGACAAGAAAGGTCCCACGGCGGTCCTCAACTCTGTGGCTAAGATAGACCATAAGGGGACTATGACCCATCTACTTAATCAAAAATTTACCCCTCAGTATCTAACTGAGGAATATAAAGATGTCTTTGCTTCCTACCTTCGCACCTTCGTTGATTTAGGGATTCACCATATCCAATTCAATGTTCTGGATAGGGAAGCTTTCATTGATGCCCAGCAAAATCCGGAAGAGTATGGGGACTTAGTAATCCGGGTAGCTGGCTTTAGCGCTTACTTCGTTGATTTAGAGAAGGGGCTTCAAGATCAGATTATCGCCAGAACTGAGCAGGAGCTTGCCGCATGAAGAAGGAGAAAATAAATGGTCACTTTAAGGGATAAATGGGAAGAAAGAGAAGCAACGATCAAAAGGTTGAAATGGGGAGGTGGACCTTCCGAGATAGAGAAGGTCCACCAGCAGGGTAAACTCACTGCGAGGGAAAGAATAGAGAAGCTTCTAGACCAGGGCAGTTTTCAGGAAATAGATCTTTGGAGTTCGGCCTACAAAACAGGTTTTGATATTGATGAGGTAGATGCTCCTGGAGACGCTGTGATTGTGGGGCAAGGGGAAATAAACGGGCGACCTGTCTTCGTTTGGGCGCAGGATGCTACCGTTTTAGGCGGCACTATGGCTGAAAACCATATCAGGAAAATAGTTACCGTAATGGAGAAGGCCCTTAAGGAAAGATGTCCTATAATAGGGATGTATGACTCGGAAGGGATGAGAATACAAAACTTAGTTCATGCTCACAGTCATTTTACTCCAGGTTTGATGATGCGTTTCCAGACCCTTTCCTCGGGGGTAATTCCTCAGGTTTCGCTTGTAATGGGTCCTTGCGTCGGGCCTGCCGCATTATCGGCTGTCCTAACAGATTTTGTTTTCATGGTCAGAGGGACAAGCTATATGCACGTGGCTCCCCCACCCCCGCTGGTTACTGGCCGGGAGATAGGCGATGCTAAAATGCACTCAGGGAGAAGCGGATGCTGTAGTGTGCTGGCAAGAGATGAAGGTGATTGTTTGGAAAAATGTAGAGAATTAATAAGCTTTTTGCCATCAAATAACGAGGAAATGCCTCCCATTGTTGAGACTGGAGATGACCCTGATAGGGTGATGGAAGATATCCTCGAAGTAGTGCCGGCTGACCTGAGTAAGTGGTTTGATACCCGTGAAGTAATTAAAAGGGCGGTAGATAACGGTTATTATTTTGAAGTTAACAGAGATTACGCACGAAATTTAAGCGTGGGTTTTGCCCGGTTTAATGGGCAAACTGCAGGAATAATAGCGAATAACTCAGGTTGGAAAGGAGGATGTGAAGATACCGATAGCGCAGATAAGCATGCTCGCTTTACTCGATTTTGTGATGCCTTTAATATACCAATAGTATATTTTTCTGATTGTCCTGCGTTTTTACCCAGTGCTGTTGAGGAACGTAAAGGTATCCTTCGTCATGGCACTATGGTGATACATGCCACCTCAGAAGCTACCGTCCCTAAGATCAATGTAATTGTAAGGAAACTTTATGGCGGGGCACAGTTAGTTATGCCGGTGAATTTCACTAAGGCAGACCGCTATTTAGCGTGGCCTACTGTAGAGCGTGGAGTAATGGGAGCTGCCGCGCTCGCCTCTGTCGTTTATTTGGGCAGGATAAAGCGAGCGAAAACCCCTGAAGAAGCGGCGGAAATAAAGCGCAGAGGAACTGAGGTAATGGAAGTGCAGGTACAGAGGTTTTCTTCTGAGACAAACGAGGACATCATTGATCCGCGCTTAACAAGACAGGCTATTATCAGAGCATTAAAAAGCACAGCCGATAAAAAAGAAGGAAGACCGCCGAGGAAGCACGAGAATATCAATTTGTAATATCAGTTATCCCCTTAGCGAGGTGTGAAATGGAGGGAAAAATAAGAGAAAAAATCAGGGAAATAGAACAGGAGAGGGAGAAGAATAAGTTAGGAGGCGGGCCAAAGGAAATAGAGAGACAGCGTGGAAAGGGGAAGCTAACAGCCAGGGAAAGGATCGAGTTGCTCTTTGATTCAGGAACCTTCCATGAATCAGAGTTATGGGCTCAGCCTATGAGGACAGGCTTTGATGATATTGATGCCCGATCCCTTCCTGGCGATGCAGTGGTTATCGGTTTTGGCAAAGTACATGGGCGTTGGGTCTATGCATACGCCCATGATTTTACCGAAATGAGCGGGACGCAATCTGCGGTGCAGCATAGCAAAGTAACCAAAGCAATTGACACAGCTACCAAAATGATGATCCCTTATGTGGGAATAGTGGATAGTGCCGGGATAAGGATACAAGACATGATGGGTGAACCTACGTTTAGGGCACCCATTAGTGGCTACGGAATAGGTGAAACAGGAAGCTTTATGTATTCCCCTCCCTGGGCATCAGGGGTAATACCACAGATCGCTTTACTGCTGGGGCCGCAATTCGCAGGTTCTTCCTATTCGCCCATACTAAAAGATTTCTTGATCATGCGTAGAAGTCCTGAAGTTTTCATGGCTCTTTGTTCTCCTCCGGCAATTAAAGATGTTACAGGAGAGGTGGTGACTTATGCAGATATTGGAAGCTCTGAGGTTCATGCTGAAATAAGTGGCACTTCTGATTTGGTCGTTGATTCTGATGAAGAGGGAATAGGAAAGACCAGAGAGCTTTTGAGTTTTCTGCCATCGAACTATAGAGAACGACCACCTATCATTGATACTGGCGACCCTTCCACCCGGAGAGATGAGGAGCTGTTGAACCTTGCTGAAAAGAGAGATATGTATGAAATCATCTATCGTCTCATAGATAACCGTCATTTCTTCGAGATAAAGCCAGTTTATGCAAAAAACGCAATTATAGGTCTCGCCCGCCTAAGTGGCCAGACAGTTGGAATAGTGGCCAATAATCCTCAAGTAATGCAGGGCGCTATAGATAGGGATTCCTCGGATAAAATGGCGAGATTTATCAGGTTCTGTGACGCGTTTAATATTCCTCTAATTTTCTTAGTAGATAGCGTAGGTTTTCTTCCCAGCAAAGAGCAAGAGGAGTTAGGATTGGAACGACATGCGGCAAAGGTTCCCTACGCTATCTGTGAGGCTACTGTCCCTAAGATTACTATTTATGTAGGGGAGTGTTCCGGTTATGCTGAATTCGTCATGGGCACAGGACCGATGGGAGTAGATTTAACAGTTGCCTGGCCGACGGCAAAAGTAGGATTCTTAGACCCAGAACTCGCCGTTAATACCATTTATGAAAAGGAATTAAAGACTGCGGAAAATCGCGAAGAGGTTCGAAAAAAGAGGATAGAAGAATTCGTCCAGAAATATAATAACTTATATCATGCTGGAGCGCGGCAATTAATCCAAGATATAATAGACCCCCGCGATACAAGACCGCAATTATCAAACGCCTTAGCCTGCTTTGCAAATAAAGAAGAAGTAAGACCCTGGAAGAAGCATGGGAATATCCCTCTTTAAGATATTGTCAAAAGTTTTATGAAAAAAAGGAGGCGTTTTTTATGGTTGGAATTAAAAAGATTGCAGTTCATCTCCCCTATTACCGTTTGAGCAGAAAGACAATCGGCATGGCCTGGGGCGCTAAAGCGGGAAAAGGAGAGAGGCGGGTGGCCAATTTTGACGAAGATAGCGTCACCATGGCGATCGAGGCCGGTTTTAAGTGTTTGCAGCAGGAAAACAGGGATAAGATAAAAGGGCTTTACTTTGCCTCTACTACCGCTCCGTATTGGGAGAAACAATGTGCCGCTATCTGCGCAGGGGTGCTCGATCTTTCCCCTGGCATTCGTACCGGTGATTTTGGGGGTTCAACAAGGTCAAGTACGAATGCCTTGATTGCTGCTATAGATGCGGTAAAAGCAGGCCTGGGAGATATTCTTGTCGTCACTGCCGATTGTCGCCCTACCCTTCCCCGTTCCCCTCTGGAGGGTATTATGGGGGATGGGGGGGCAGCGGTCCTCCTTGGAGATTCAGATATAATCTGCCATATCAAAGATTCTTATTCGGCCTGGAACGATATTACCGACGTATGGAGAATGGATAAGGACAATTTTGTGAAGACATGGGAGGATCGTTTTATCGTCCAGATGGGTTATGAGAAGGATATAACTCATTCCATAACTGCCATCATGGAGAGAAATAATCTGCAGGCCGACAGAGTAGATAAATTGGTCATGTACAGTCCCGAGGGAACAAGCCACCAGCGGGTAGCAAAGAAATTGGGGTTTAAACCGGAACAGATACAGGATTCTCTGGTGGACAGGACAGGGAATACCGGCTCTGCCCAGGCTTTAATGATGCTCGCTTCTGCCCTTGCCGCGGCAAAACCAGGCGAGACGATCCTCTGGGCAAACTTTGGCAGTGGAAGCGATACCCTTCTGCTTGAAATGGGGGAAAGAGACGCTTCCTCAGTAACAGGATTGACCCTCGAGGCGGGTAAGGAGCTTAGTTACCAGAAATATCTCGCCTTTCGTGGATTGGTGCAGACACCTCAGGAGCTTATACGTCTCTTCCCCTCTGCCTCTGTAATGTGGAGGACAAGAAAATGGTCTGCCGCTTTGCATGGAAGTAAATGCAATGTATGCGGCTTAATAACTTTTCCCATTCAACGGGTATGTTATTCCTGTAAGAGCAAGGATAACTTTGAGGAGTTTCCCCTATCCGGTAAGAAAGGAAAGGTCTTTTCATATTCTCTCGATAACCTGGCCGGTGGACCGAATCCGCCAACCATCCAAACAATTGTAGAAACTGAAGTCGGGGCCCGTATCTACTGTCTGATGACCGATTGCGAACCTGAGGAGATAAAGATAGAGGCCCCTGTGGAGATGATCTATAGACGATTTCATGAGGAGGCCGGTTTTTACAATTACTATTGGAAATGCCGTCCGATTGGATTATAAGTCGTAAGTCATAGGTCATAAGTCGTAAGTCATAGGTCATTCGAATTTATCAAAAACGAGGTTAGAATATGAGAAAAGAAGGAATTAGAGATAGAGTGGCCATTATTGGCATGGGGTGTTGTAAATTTGGTGAGAACTGGGACAAGGGACCGGAGGATATGATCATTGAGGCCGCCTACGAGGCCTATGAGGACGCCGGTATAGATCCGAAGGAGATCCAGGCCGCCTGGGTGGGAACTACCACTTCCCACTGGGTAGGAATGGGCGGCCTCGCTCTGGCGGAACCACTGAAACTTCACCAAATACCGGTTACCCGGGTGGAGAACTGGTGTGCCACAGGACATGAGGCGTTTCGTAATGCATGTTTCGGCGTGGCGGCGGGGATGTACGATATCGTCCTGGCCCTTGGGTTTGAAAAGTTAAAGGACTGCGGATTTCCTGGCCTGGGGGCAGGCAGGGGAGTGCACCCGGTGATGGAGGTCAGAAGGACCGCACCGAGCAGTTTCGCCTTCGCTGCCAACAGGTACTTCCATGAGTATGGCCTCTCCTATGAGGAGGGCAAAAGGGCTATCGGCATGATTGCGGTAAAGAATCATCACAACGGGAGTATGCACCCAAAGGCACATTTCCAGGCGGAAATAACGTTGGAGCAGGTCTTAAATGCACCCATTATTTCTTCACCGTTGGGTCTCTATGACTGCTGTGGCAATAGTGATGGCGCCGCTGCGGCCATCATCTGCAATGCCGAGATAGCAAAAAGATTCCGTGACGATCCGATATACGTCAAAGGTATTGGACTGGCACAAAACTCCATTGCCCCTCACTTTGAACCGGAATTCAACTGGACGACCTTTGCCGCCACACAGAACGCAAGCAAACAGGCCTATGAACAGGCGGGGATAGAGAATCCGCGGGAGGAAATCAACCTGGCAGTGGTGCACGATTGTTTCACGATTACGGAACTGCTTATCTACGAGGATTTGGGTTTTTCCCCGAGGGGACGGGCAAGGGAAGATATCGAAGGGGGGACATTCACCCTGGAGGGAAAACTTCCCGTCAATACCGACGGTGGTTTGAAGTGTTTCGGACACCCCATCGGGGCCTCCGGCCTGAGGATGTGTTATGAGATATATAAGCAGCTTCAGGGCAAATGCGGGAAACGCCAAATTAAAAAGGCAAACAGGGGACTGGCCCATACCTTGGGAGGGCATCCCAGCGTATCCTGTGTAGTGATCTTAGGGAACGAAAAGGGATAATTTGTTTAGGTAGGGGGCAGTGTGGGGCGGGTTTCAAACCCGCCCCACACAGATTATCTCCTTCTCGCATCAATCGTTTCCAGCAATGCCTCTATCCTCGTTCTTAACTGATCTTCAGAGACCATCGTCGAATCTATCATGTCTCCTTCGATGACAATTCCTGGGATACCGTATTTCCTTTCCACCTTGTTTATGATTTCCTGTTGTCCCAGGTTCCAGAGGCGGCAGGTCTTGGATGAGAAGAAGAGCATCCCATCACAGGAATATTCCTGGATAAGCTTCTCCACGTGCTCTTCCCCTCCCCATGGGCCATCATGGTATCCCAGCGTGTTGGGGCTGGTATAGAGCAACCTGATCCACTCGTGGATAATATCATCGGCTTCGGGATTTATATCTTCAGGGTAAGGGAAAAATTCCCACGGGTACCTCCCGGTGATCGGGATCGCTCCATGGGGGACCATCAAACGGAGAAACTTTCCCAGAAATGCCCAGGGAAGCCAGCCATCCCAGTACAGACGGTATTTCTCCCCATCAGGATGAACTGCGGGGATATTCTTGGCCGCCCTTTCTTCTAATTGTGCTAAGAGATTAACGTAGTACTCGTGGCTCTCCGGTTTTCCCATGGCATAAAATATGGGGGCGATGCTGACACCATAATCCCACAATGTCCAGAGGGCAGGCTTTCTCTTGAGAAATTCCCAACATTTATTCCGAATTATCAGGTCTTCTTTCCATGCTCTGAAGATATTTCTCATATTCTCTTCATTAAACTTGCTGCCGCTTGTCTTTTCTATGGCCGGTATGAGGGTCTCCTTTATCTGATTTGTTACGTACTTCTCTATCCTCGGCAAATCCTCTTTCTTACGGGCCACAGGTAATTCTATGATTACGGCTTTTGTGCCAAACCTCCGGTGGATTGCCTCCATATAATGAGACATCTCGGTACAAAACCGTCCTGAAATCAACAAATCAGGAAGAGGGAGAATCACCCTTGGATCTGTCACCGGCCATTTATTTGCAATCATCGCCGCCATACCGGTATGAAGGCGATGATAAGAACATGTATCTCTAAGTTCCCCGTACCTCTCAGCAGCTTCGAGCACCTCGTCTCCCATCTTTCTCCCCCCGCAATAAGCGGCATAGCCGGCCATAAAATGGGATGCCATATTGGGAGTGGCATATGAATATACAAACAGTGGCCCAGAAGACCACGCCACCTTCATTCCTTTTTCCTTAGCTTCTCTAAGCTCCCTCCAATGCTTGTCAACGAGGGGACCAACTCCTGAAGTGTCAAGCCTGTTTAGTTTATATTCCACGCTCATCTTTAAACACCTCCTATTATTTCTTTAAACGATTGCAACCTTGTCTTTATGCCCTCCAACGATATAATTTCATGTTCTACCTCTATAAGCACCTCGGGTATGCCGGCATCCGCCAACTTCACCTTGATATCAGGATAATAACAGAGATGGGGGGGGCAATATTTAGTCAGCAGGGTAATAATGCCGTCTGCACCCACCTTTTTCACCTTCTCTACCAATTCATCCCCCCAGTGCAACTCCACCTCTCCCCTTGCCGGGTCTACAGGCGTCTTAATAAAGTAGCGTTCCACCAGCGCCCCCATAGGATCATCTGTCACCTCTGCATCGTTTGCAAAGTATCTGTATCCTACATATATGTCGTCATCCACAACGGACATTCCGAGATCCTCTATCATATCCAGGAGTTCAAGCTGGGGATGGATACAAAGACACCCGGAGAGGAAGACTTTTTTTCCTTTTGCCGGTGCGTGCCCGTCTTTTTCCAGTTCGGAGACCAGTTTCTCAAGCAATTTACTGTGCTCCTCTTTCGGCATCAGCATGCTCGCCCATACTACCCTGAGGATATCCTTTCCCTTCAAAATTCCGGGCTTTTTCCTTCTTATCTCGTAAAGCCTTCTCAGTAACGAACGATTCCGGTTATAGATGCGGATACTCTCCTTCAGTTTCTCATCTGTAATCTTTTCCCCGCCGAACTTTTCCAGACCGGCTCTGAGTTTTTCAAATTCGTCCCTGGTGAATCCCTTTGATGCCTTATCCCCGTGGTATATGGGGGGGAGGTAGAGATATTCTTCAAAAGGCGGGCAGGCATTATTTTCGATAATGTACGGCACTTCCTGAGATTGCAGGCATTCCCTCAAGAAGACCATGCCGTCCATGAATTTCAACTTTCCCTTGACGGCATCATCAACCACGCTTTTATTCATCGGGCAGTTATAGGAGGGCACATGGGCATATCCCCACGTGACGGCCTCGTTACTCCTCCACATCACCACGGGGAGCATCCCCGAGGCATGGATTATCTCCTCCGGTATCCACATGGGGAAAACCCCGACGACCTTCTTTTTACTGGCCTCCTTCCATTCCGAGATGGCACGATAAGGATCCGAAGTGTAACTAAAAAACTCCTTCATCATCTCTTCCATAAAACTTTTACCTCCTCACTTGTCAGTCATCAGTCGTCAGTCGTCAGTCTTATGACTTACGACTCATCTATCTTTGCTTCCGGGGTTGACCAGTAAGAGCTATCATCATGCCCAGAAGCGTTTCTTTGCTGCCTCCCTGAGCTCGGCGCGGAAATCAGGGTGAGCTATCGAGATGAGTTCCTCCGCTCTCTGTCTCACCGATTTACCCCAAAGATTGGCAATCCCATATTCGGTAACTACATACTGGGCACAGTTCCGCAGGGTAGTTATCGGTGTTCCCTCGGGCAAGGTGGGCATAATGCGGGAGGCAATCCTATCGCCGACTCTCGCCGTTGACGGCAGGACGGTGATGGAACGCCCTCCTTTGGAAAGCAAGGCGCCGAAGACGAAGGGAATCTGCCCCCCGGCGACACTAACTTGCCGTGTGCCCAAACCCTCAGCGGTGATCTGCCCTGTCAACTCTATAGCCAGGGCTTGGTTAATGGCTACCATGTTATCATGGGCGGCAATAACCCTGATATCCTCAAGGTAGGCTACATCTACCAATTCAAATATTGGATTATCGCTGGCCCACTCCATCTCCTCCTTGGTGCCACCCCCAAGAGAGGTAACAGTCACCTTACCGGTATTAAGGGTCTTATATTTCCCGTTTATCATCCCTTCCCGAACCAGGGTAATGATCCTTGGAGGAGTGGCTTCGGAATGATAGCCCAGGTCCTGTCTGCCATCAAGGAGACCATGCTGGACTAAAAGTTCCGTAGTTCTTCCGACGCCAATTTGAAAGGTATCTCTGTCCTTCATTATGGAGCCCACATATCCGGCGATGTCTTTTATATAGGGTTCGGGCGCCCTTTTCTTCCTCCCGGCAAGCGAGCCGGCGCCGGGGGTTGCCCCCGAGGAGACATGCTCCACAAAGTAATCTATCTCCGAGACATGGATAAAATTATCACCATAGGTTCTGATGAGGTTCGCATTTACCTCAGCGATTACCAGCTTGGCCGCCCTGACATGTCTTTTTTTGTTCCATAGCGATTGCCCGAAGCTGCAAAACCCTTTCCCATCGGGAGGCGATACCTCGGTGAGGAGGATATCGGGTTCCATTATATCCTCGTTCATGTGAAAGGGGATTATGGTCCCGAAATTGAAGTCAATCCTCCTTTCATCAATGGCCTCCTGGCAAGTGGCCGTAGCCATCATGATGGTTAAATCAAAGAAATCCTCCCAGCCGGGGTCATACCAACCGAAATCGTATCCTGGCGTTGGAACGAAGACCTTCACGCCTTGGCCCTGTAACTCCACTACCCTGGAAACGAGAGCTAAACCTATAGCGTAGGCTTCACGACCCGCGGTGAATGCCACCGCATCACCGGGTTTTACCATTGCGACCGCTTCCTCGGCCGAGATCATCCTTTTGCTATACTCTTCCTGCCAATCCAAGGGCAATACCTCCTCTTATTAAAATAATGGACAAACTCATTTATTTCCTGCTTGGGCAGCAAACAAGCTGCCGCTGAGTCATTGCTTTTTGCGAAATGGAGTTTAGAAAAAGGAAGGCGGGTTGTCAAGTTTTTCTACTCGTTAGCGCTTCTTTTCCCAACGTTATGTTCAGACTGATCATTGGCCTTTCCATAAAATTCCCCTTCATGGCGCTGTCGCAGTAAAGTTTAAATGACACAGGGTTTTTCCCTCTTGATAAACACATGGTTTTGGGTAATACTGTAAACAATACCTGTTTTGAACCAAAGTGATCTCATGTTCCCCACGTGCGTGGGGATGAACCAAGCCAAGGAGAAGTGGAAGTGTGGTTTTAAGAGAAAAAGCATGGGGGTGAGGTTAAAATCCAATGGAGATGAACCGTAAGTACCTTACCGTCCAGGGGATAGAGGAGTATAGCTGGGGAACATAGATGAGGAAATTTAGGAAATGTCCCAAAAACATGCTTCAGTGACTCCCGCAATGCTCGAGAGGGCAAGGAGCAGGATTGGAAAGACATTGAAACCTACGGAGCCATGGTTTAATACAATAGCATGTAAAGATGCTATTAGACACTTCTGTAATGGAACAGGGGATAGAAATCCTCTTTACAGAGACGAGAGTTACGCGGAGAAAACAAAGTGGGGACGCTTAATTGCCCCACCGTGCTTCCTCTACAGTATATATTGGCCCTTTGGTCAGGGGGGTATGATGCCAGGGATACATGCCTGGGGTTCAGGTAATACCTGGGAATGGTACAAGCCAATATATGAAGGGGATAGTTTTACTTTTGAGGTTACTCTCCTTTCTGTGGAGGAGAAGAAGAGTCGTATGGCAGGACAGACCTTTATAAGTACGGATGAGACTATCTTTAAAAACCAGTGCGGACAAGTCGTGGCGAAAGCTGTAGGTTGGAGCGTCCTTGCCGAGAGGGCGGCGGCCGGTAAGGGGGGGAAATATAAGGATATCCAGAGGGCTCAATACACACATAAGGAATTAAGGAAAATCTATGATAATATTGAAAGAGAAGAGATAAGAGGGGCAAATCCACGCTACTGGGAAGATGTTAATGTTGGGAATGAGCTTACACCTGTCGTCAAAGGACCTCTTAGTCCAAGGGACAATATTGCCTTTCTCATAGGGGCTGGATCAATATATATCAGATATGCCAATGAAGTCTTCTATGAATATCAAAAGCGCCATCCAGCGATAGGGATGATAGATTCTAAGACTGGTATCATTGATGTCCCGGAGTTAGTACATATGGAACATACAAGAGCTGGTGAAGTCGGCATTACTGGCGCTTATGATTATGCCCCGCAAAGGATTTGCTGGTTGGGAAACTTGCTCACTAACTGGATGGGTGACGATGGTTTTCTAAGAAAGATGCATGCCGACCTTCGTGCATTCAATTTGGTGGGGGACACTACGTGGTTAAAAGGAAGGGTTGTAAAGAAGTACATAGAAGCAGATGAACATCTGGTTGATATAGATTGCAGGGCCGAGAATCAAAGAGGACAAACCACTATGTATGGAATGGCTTCGGTTCTTCTTCCCTCTCGTGTATAGGAATGTAGCGGATCATGAAATTATGGCGGGGCCGATGGGACTTGAACCCACGTCCTCCGGCGTGACAGGCCGGCGTTATAACCATCTTAACTACGACCCCGAAATACCTATCCCTTTTGAAAAACCTTTTTCATCACTGCCATCAGTGAAACCATGAATCGCCTTTCTAACAAGAAAGGCTTCTTATTTCCATGGTGGGCGGAACAGGACTCGAACCTGTGACATCCACGGTGTAAACGTGGCGCTCTCCCGACTGAGCTACCCGCCCCTTTATTCTGGATTCTGGCTCCTGACTCCTCAAGTATTTACTTTAGTCTCTTATGAATGAAATTGTGCGCAAATTGGCAAGAAAATTTTAAGTTCAAAACTCAAATGACAAATGAAGCCCAAAGCTCAAATGACAAAGGGGATAAATCTTTTGATATTGAGTCATTTGACATTCATTTGAACTTTGAGCTTTGACATTTGAACTTTTTCTGACCTTTTTGGTTCCGGCTTGTCCGGGTTAGGTATAGACATTCGTCGGAATCTGAGGTGTGCTGATAACAGGGGGGACCGGCATGTATCTCTCCTCCTCACACGTTTCGCTCTCTCTCGTTTCTTCCTCGGGAAGGAATGCCCATTTCAAAACCTCATCAACATGGTCAACAAAGAGAATTTCCAATGCCTTTAAAACATTGGCAGGAACATCAGCCAGATCCTTTTCATTGTCTTTGGGAATGATAACTGTCTTTATATTTCCCCGGTGAGCGGCGAGAAGTTTCTCCTTTAAACCACCTATGGGTAACACCCTCCCTCTCAGGGTAATTTCACCGGTCATGGCCAGATCCGCACGAACTTTTCTTTTTATAAAGGCAGAAGCTATGGATGTAGCCATGGCAATACCTGCCGATGGCCCGTCCTTCGGTATGGCGCCCTCCGGTACGTGCACATGGATGTCCGTTTCCTTATAAAAATTCTCCGGCAAACCGAACTGTTCTGCCCTCGCACGGACGTAAGTCAGAGCCGCCTGAGCGGATTCTTGCATTACATCCCCTAATTTTCCGGTCAATATCATCTTACCTGTTCCTCTCATGAGTGAAGACTCAATGGTAAGGAGTTCTCCACCCACTTCCGTCCATGCCAGACCAATAGTCAGCCCGATTTCATCTTTTCCTTCCGTTTCCCCGTATCTGAATTGTGGTACTCCCAGGTATTTTTGAATAACCCGGGAGGTGATCTTAATCTGTCCCCCGTCACCATTCGTGACGATCTCCCTCGCTATCTTTCTACATATGGAGGCAATTTCTCTTTCGAGGTTCCTGACACCTGCCTCCCTTGTATATTTTCTGATAATAGCCAGCAAGGCGCCATCCGAGAAGAAGATGTTGTCCTTCGTAAGACCATTGGCCTCCATCTCCTTGGCAACGAGAAACTTTCTGGCAATGTTCAACTTTTCCGGTTCCGTATAACCTGCAATGCGAATCACTTCCATCCTGTCCTGGAGAGGAGGAGGTATCGTTTGCAAGACATTGGCCGTCGTAATGAACATGACATCGGAAAGGTCATAATCAACTTCGAGGTAATTATCGTTAAAGGTATTGTTCTGTTCCGGATCAAGTACCTCGAGAAGGGCCGCGGAAGGATCTCCCCGGAAATCGGAACTCAATTTATCAACCTCATCCAGACAAAAGACCGGATTATTGGCACCCGCTTTTTTCAATAACTGAATGATCTTTCCCGGTAAAGCGCCGATATAGGTTCTTCTGTGACCCCTGATCTCGGCCTCGTCTCTGACGCCACCCAAGGACATTCTGACAAACTTTCTGTTGGTTGCCCGGGCAACCGATTTGGCGACAGAGGTTTTACCTACACCCGGGGGACCGACAAGACAGAGGATAGATCCCTTATTTTTTTGCACCAGAGTCTGTACGGCAAGGTACTCGAGGATCCGCTCCTTTACTTTCTTTAGACCGTAATGGTCTTCTTCCAAGATCGCCTCTGATTCTTTTAGGGTGTATTTATTGTCTGTCTTTTCAGACCATGGCAAATCCAATAACCAGTCTATATAATTTCTGACTACCGTAGACTCCGCCGACATAGGGGCCATCATCTGCAATTTTTTAATTTCCTGCTTGACTTTCTTATGGGCTTCTTCTGATAATTTTTTCTGCTTCAACCTTTTTTCGAGTTCTGCAATCTCATTCTTGAAATCATCCTTCTCACCCATCTCTTTCTGGATGGCCCGCATCTGTTCATTCAGGTAGTAGTCCTTCTGGGTCTTTTCCATCTGCTTTTTGACCCGTTTCTTGATCTTTTCCTCAACCTCCAGGATCTCCACCTCTCCAAAGATTAACCTGTAGATTGTTTCCAGCCTGTCGGCGATATTGCATATCTCTAAGACTTTCTGCTTGTCTTCGAGCTTGATATTGGTATGGGATACAACAACATCCGCCATCCTTGAAGGATTTTGTATAGATGCCATGGCACCAACCATCTCTACCGGTATTTTCTTGCTGAGCTTTACGTAAGTTTCAAAAACCTCCCTTATGCCTCTCATTAAGGCTTCTGTCTTTACCGCATCCTGATCATCAATGTCTTCCATCTCTTGAACTCTGACGGAAAAGTTCTCTTCGTCGGGTAGGTATTCTTTAATGACCCCCCGTTTCTTTCCTTCCACAAGAACCTTAACCGTTCCGTCGGGAAGCCTCAAAAGCTGAATTATAGTCCCGATTGTACCCACACGGTAGATATCATCTTCCGTCGGATTGTCCTTCTGCGCATCCCTCTGTACCGCCAGGAATAGGCCCTTCTCTTGTTTCATAGCAGATTCGAGGGTGGCAATGGACTTTTCCCTTCCCACAAAGAGAGGCACGATCATATGGGGAAATACAACCACATCCCTCAATGGCAAAAGGGGAATGACCGATATCTTTTGTTCTTTTTCTCTGTCTTTAATGAAATCAAACGTTCCCAATACCGTTTCCTAAGCCGTTTCAGATTTTGCCTCGTAAAGCAGAATAGGCCGTTCCCTGTTCAGAATAACATCTTCACTGATAACACACTCCCTCACATCCTGTCGAGAGGGAATATCATACATAATATCCAGCATGGCATTTTCCAGGATTGATCGCAGCCCCCTTGCTCCTGATTTCCGTTCCATGGACAATTTGGCTATTGCCCTTAGGGCGCCGTCCGTAAATTTCAGTTTTACATTTTCAAATTCAAATATTTTTTTGTACTGTTTGATAATAGAATCTTTGGGTTCAACTAAAATCTTTATCATATCATCCTGGTCCAACTCATTCAAAGTGGCAATCACCGGTAACCTGCCGATAAATTCCGGTATCAACCCATATTTCAAAAGGTCTTCCGGCTGTACTTCTGACAATAATTCACCAATCTTCTTCTCTTGCTTACTCTTAATGTCGGCGCCAAACCCCATAGAAGTGGCGCCGATCCGCTTGGCAATAATATCTTCGAGACCATTGAATGCCCCACCGCAGATGAATAGTATATTTATTGTATCCACCTGGATAAATTCCTGCTGTGGATGCTTTCTTCCTCCTTTTGGCGGTATGCTTGCCATGGTGCCTTCTATGATCTTTAAAAGGGCCTGCTGGACGCCTTCACCGGATACGTCTCTTGTAATGGAAGGATTCCCCGATTTTTTTGCGATCTTATCAATTTCATCTATATAGACAATTCCTCTTGAAGCCCTCTCCACATCATAATCGGCATTCTGAAGAAGGCTCAGGATTATATTTTCCACGTCCTCTCCCACATACCCGGCCTCGGTCAAAGTCGTTGCATCGGCTATGGTAAAGGGGACATTCAATATCTTGGCGAGGGTCTTTGCCAGGAGAGTCTTCCCCGAGCCAGTAGGCCCGATTAACAGGATATTGCTTTTCTGGATTTCAACCGCATCCATGTCAAGATTCGAAAACAAACGTCCGTAATGGTTATAGACAGCTACGGAGAGCACCTTTTTAGGCTTCTCCTGACCGATGACGTACTGATCAAGAAATTTTTTAATAACCTTTGGTTTGGGAAAGGTATCTTTATACTGCCCGACATCATGTGTATCGCATTCTTCCTCAATAATACACTTACAGAGTTCTACGCATTCGTCACAGATATATGCCGCGGGGCCCGCGACTAATTTTCTGACTTCACTCTGTGTCTTTCCGCAAAAAGAACAGAAAAGCATCTGTCCACCTTGATAATCCCTACCCTTCTTGGCCATCAGAGAAACTCCTCCTGAGAGTGTTACGTCTTTTTTGCAATTATTTCATCAATGATTCCATATTCCTTTGCCTGAAGAACTGTCATGTAGTAATCCCTCTCTGTATCTGCCTCGACCTTTGCAAGGGGTTGATTGGTCAGTTCAGCAAGGATAGTGTTTAATTCCTCTTTCAAGCGTAAGATCTCACGCGCCTGAATATTAATATCCGTGGCCTGGCCATGAAAACCACCGAGCGGTTGATGGATGAGTATCCTCGAATGGGGTAAGGAATACCTTTTTCCCTTCTCACCGGCAGCAAGAAGGAGAGCGCCCATACTGGCTGCCTGCCCCATACAAACGGTGCAGACGGGGGGTTTAATATACTGCATGGTATCATAAATCGCCAGTCCGGAACTCACCAGCCCCCCCGGAGTATTCAGATAGAAAAAGATTTCCTTGTCGGGATCTTCCGATTCGAGGTACAGCATCTGGGCAATGATGAGATTTGCCACATCATCATCAATGGGTGTCCCGAGAAAGATGATCCTCTCCTTTAAAAGCCTTGAATAGATGTCAAAGGCCCGCTCACCCCTCCCATCCTGCTCGACCACGATGGGGATCAGAGTCATATATTTTCTTTCTCCTCTTTTTTAGTCTCTGTCTTTTTGACAACTGTTATTTTTGATGTTCCCTTTATAAAATCAAACACTTTTTTATTAAGAATTTCATTTCTTATATAATCAATCCTACCGTTTTTTTCGTAAGATTCCCGCAAAGATTCGTATTCCTTGGCATGCTCACGAGCCATATCCCTGAGATGGTCTTCGACCTCTTTTTCATCAACGGTAAGAGACTCTTTCCGGGCAATACTCTTCAAAAGAAACCCGGATTTGACAATTGTGGTCGCTTCATCTCTGAAATGGTCACGAAACTGCAAACTCAATTCAGCGGCTTCTTTACGATCCATCCCGCTGAGGATCATCCTTTGCTGTGTATCGGCCATCATATAAAAGATCTGACCTTCTACAAATGAAGGCGGTACTTCAAATTCATTAGCTTCCAGAAGTTTGCTGACAACAAGGTCTTTCAAGGCCAGATCGGCCTTAACTTTATTCTCCTCTTCCAATGATTTCCGGATATCCTCTTTGAGTTCTTCCATGGATTCAAACTTATCAAAATTACGAATAAAGTTTTCATCCAGCTCGGGTAATTTCTTTTCCTTTATGCTTTTTAAGTTTACAGAAAATATAACTTCTTTTCCTGCTAAATGCTCAATATGATGGTCATCGGGGAATTTGATCCGGATTTGCCCTGGCTCTCCCCTTTTCATCCCTATCAACTGCTCCTCAAAACCGGGTAAAAACGTCTTAGAGCCAACTTCCAGAGTATAATCTTCCGCCTTCAGTCCCTTGAGTGGTTCTCCCTCGGCTGTTCCTTCAAAATCAAGGGTTGTAAAATCACCCTCCATAACTCCTCTGTCATCTCCCACTTCTTCGAGACTGGCGAACATTTGCCTGATTTGCTGGAGTCTCTCCTCAACATCCCTTTCTGTAATGTCGAGTCCCTCCATCTCCAGTTCCAGACCGGTGTAGTCATTCGGTTCGATAACAGGTTCCACCTCGACGGTTGCTGTAAAGGTAAAGTTCTTATTTTTTTCAATCCCCCCTTGATCAATATGGGGCTGAGTTACCGGGATGATATCCTCCTCTTCGAGAGCCCCCCGATAGAATTTTTTGAGTAGATTCGATATTGTTTCACCTTCCGCAGATTCCTTATAGTAAACCTCCAAAACCTCTCTGGGAATCCTTCCCTGTCTAAACCCCTTGATTTTAGCTGACTTAGCTACATTACGATAGACTGCATCCAGTTCCTTTTTTACATCCATCCAGGGAATATCAAACAAAATCTTCTTTTTGACAGGACTGATCTCTTCAACTTTTACAGCCACATCCACCTCGCTCACAATAATTAATTCTCCTTCCCGAACACATTTACCAAAAGACCTCCCAAAGATTGATGCGAGAGAGGGGACTCGAACCCCTATCCGCATAGGCGGGCTGGATCCTAAGTCCAGTGCGTCTTCCAGTTCCGCCACTCTCGCAAAGTAGAAATCTACGACAAAATATATCCATTTCCTCCCTGATTGTCAACGGCAATTATTTCGTATATGCACCAAGCGCACTGAAAGCTGGGAGCTTAAAGCTAAATAGCTACATTCGCTGTAGTATCTTACCTACTCCAGGCTTCTTTTACAGGTAATTGGATTCCCCTTTTTCCCTTCTTCCAATTTTTGTTAGAAATAAACCCTGAAAGAGGAAAAGTCAATTCTAAAAGAACTTCTCGATAGCATATCTGGACCGCTTGAAAAGACGTGGAGGGTTAAAAACCTTGACAAGAGAATATGCTTCTGGTAATTGGCTTCCCAGAGCAAAGCCTGGAGACCGAAGGGAACGTAAAAAGAGGATTATTCTCCGTAACTTTTTATTTTCCAAAGGAGGAGTAAGGTGGCTATAGAAGAGTTGAAAAAGTTCATCGGCAAAACAGATGAACCCTATCTCATGGAAGTGGAAAAGGGAGCAATAAAAAGATACGCCGAGGCCATAGGCGACCCCAACCCTATTTATCACGATGAGGAATATACCAGGACCTCAAAACACGGGACGATTATATGCCCTCCCGGTTTCTTTGGTTGGCCTGTAAAATCACGTCCCCGCCTTAGCGGAGTCCGGAAAGAACTGTTGGAGGCTATAATGAAGGCCGGCTATAAACGTCTCTTAGATGGTGGGTCCGAGTTCGAGTTTCTGCTCCCTGTGCGTGCTGGCGATATCCTGGCAGCCACAGGGAGAATTGCTGATGTTTACGAGCGTGAGGGCAAGGCAGGTAAATTGATATTTGCCGTTACCGAAACAACTTATATTAATCAAAATGGCGATCGGGTAGCTAACGTGCGCTCGACCCTGGTCTGTAGCTAATCTATTTCTGGAGGTGAAAAAATGGCCAAGGAAATATACTGGGAAGATGTGGAAGCAGGTAAAGAAGTAACCCCGTTACCCAAGATTCCCACCACTCAAATGCTGGTAAAATGGGCGGGGGCATCAGGGGATTTCAATCCGGCACACTATGAGGATGCATTCGCCGATTCCCAGGGGTTGGAGCGGGCCTATGTCCATGGTCAACTCAAGCGTGCCTGGCTATGCCAGCTTATGACTGACTGGATCGGGGAACAAGGCTTCTTGAAGAAGTTATCCTGTCAATTCCGAGCCGTGGACTGGCCCCGGCGAATGAAGACCATGGAGGAACCTCAGGAGGGGGATACCTGGTGGTGCAAGGGCACGGTCACGAGGAAATATATTGAAGGTAACGAACATTTCGTAGATTGCGATATCTGGGTAGAAAACGCCAAGGGGGAAAAAACAACTCCGGGCAAGGCTACAATGGCTCTCCCCTCAAGGGGCTAACTTACGACAGTTACAGAAGAAAACAAATGGGTGAAGGACTTATTTAACACTTTGGAGAACTCATTAAAGCAGGAGAACTTATTAAGGCATAAATTTAAAGGAAAACTGTATCCAGCTTCTATTGGTCGGGGCGAGAGGATTTGAACCTCCGACCCTCTGAACCCCATTCAGATACGCTACCAGGCTGCGCCACGCCCCGACAATGATATTTTAAAGTCGGAGAACATTAACACCATAAAATGTCTATGTCAAGGACAATGAAAAATAAAAAATAGGGGGGTTTTCAGGAATGACTCAGAAAAAAACCACTATGCTTTTTATTCTGTTGTTGCTGATAATAAATTTTGTTTTTCCTTCTCTTCCCCTCACCGACATCTATAAATACATAGATAAAGAAGGTGTTATCCACCTAACCAACGTTCCCACAGATGTCAATGCCCAATATGTTCTCGTCTTAAAAGAAAAGCGTGTGCAATTCAACCTGGGACAGGATGTGGAGAGGTATGATCATCTGATCACAAAAGCGGCTAAGAAGTATAATGTTGATTCCGCTCTAATCAAGGCTGTTATTAAGGCAGAGTCAAACTTTAACCCCCGGGCCGTATCCCCCGTGGGGGCCCGAGGTTTAATGCAGCTCATGCCCGCGACAGCTTCCTCTCTGGAAGTACAAGATTCCCTCCACCCCGAAAATAACATTGAAGGCGGTGTCCGGTATTTACGCTATCTCTTAAATCTTTTTAACGGGGACCTGCCCCTAACATTGGCCGCCTACAATGCCGGTGAAGGGGCTGTGGCCCGATATAACAACTCCATCCCCCCCTACGAGGAGACCCAGACATATATCCAGCGAGTTTTGAATTATTTCAATAAATACAGCGGTAAAAGCAGGTAAGAGATCAGTTCTCCACACCCTCAACATAGAGGTACTTTTTTATCCGGGCCAATCTTTTTTCTTTGATCCCCGGTATCTTCATCAAATCCTCAAGCCCCTGTAATCTTCCGGAGGTTTCTCTGAGATGAATGATCCGTTGTGCCGTCTTCTCACCAATGCCGGGGACAAGCATAAGATCCTCAGGGGAGGCCAGATTAATGTCAATAGGGATATCGAGGAGCAGTCTCTTGGCCGCACCCATTTTCCCCATGCTTAACTGATTGCCTGCATTTATTGTAACCGCCACACCGGTTGACAGTTTAACGGTTTTCTTCTCAAGATCACTTATATTTTCTACTTCGGCAATCTTCAAAAAATCGGAAATCGTTGTATCTTCAGGTACGAAATAGATTCCCCTGTGATCCGTGTCACCGGTCAGCTCAGCTATTACAGGGCATGAACCTCCATCGCTGTAAGGAATGGAGGTACCATGAGAAGGGTACCGGGCAAGGAGGGAGACTGCAATATAAACGAAAGATGCAATCGCAACGAGGACAATTGATCCGTCAAGCTGTCTGTCGGTGATGGACATGATAATCTTATGATTTTTGCTCCAATCCAAAGGCATCGTGAAGAACCGTGACGGCAAGTTCGGTATATTTTGCCTGCACAACACACGAGATCTTTATTTCAGAGGTGCTGATCATCATGATATTGATTCCTTCACTGGCAAGGGCGCCAAACATCTTTGCCGCAACACCGGAATGACTGATCATTCCCACGCCGATGACGGACACCTTTGCTACATTCTCATCTACTTCTACCCTGTCTGCCCCCACATCCTTTGCCACCTCCCTAATCAGCCTATACGCTTCATTGGCATCTTTTTTTGAAACTGTAAAGGTTAGATCGGTATACCCCTCAAGGCTTACATTTTGAATGATCATATCAATGACGATGTTGTGCTCTGAAATGGGCGTAAATAAACGCGCGGCCACACCAGGCCTATCCGGAACGTGAACCACCGTAATCTTGGCCTGGTCCCGATCATACGTTACTCCAGACACCACCTCTCTCTCCATATCCCCATCCTCCTTAGTCACCAGCGTTCCCCCCTCGTCGGTAAATGAAGACTCTACATATATGGGAACCTCATATTTTTTGGCCAGCTCTACACAGCGAGGCTGGAGCACTTTTGCTCCTGCCCTTGCCATTTCCAGCATTTCGTCATAGGAAATCTTGTTCAAGCGCCTTGCCCTATTGTAAATACTGGGATCCGTTGTATAAATGCCATCAACATCCGTAAATATCTCGCATACATCGGCATTCAGCGCCGCTGTTAGAGCAACGGCGCTCGTGTCGGATCCCCCCCGCCCGAGGGTTGTAATATTGTTTTCCCGGTCAACACCCTGAAATCCCGCCACAACAACAATGGTTCCTTTTTTGAGTTCATTTTTTATGGCTTCCGTCTCCACCCTGAGAATCCGGGCCTTCTTGTGCGCCTGATCGGTTATGATCTTCACCTGAAAAGCGAGAAAGGACCTGGCCCTGTAACCCATCCTGTTCAAAATAATAGCTAAGAGGGTGACGGTGATCTGTTCTCCCATGGAAATAAGGGCATCGTATTCCCTCCCATCAGGCTCACCAGCCGCGCTATAGGCCATCTGTATAAGCCTGTCTGTCTCACCGGCCATAGCCGATAAAACTACCACCACATCGTTTCCTGCCTCTTTTGCCTTGATCACCCTCCGGGCAACACTCTCTATCTTTTCAATATCAGCAACGGAGGCACCTCCATATTTTTGCACTACCAGGGCCATGAGCTAAAAACCTCCCTCTTTTAAGGCAGCCAAAATGAGAGCTATCCTGTTCACCCCACCGTAAATATCAATTTCCCGTTTATTTTCATCCAGATAAGTAAGAGAAACAAACAAGGTCTCGTCGGGAAGGATTGCACTTATCTTTTCCGCCCACTCAATGACGAGGACACCATCTCCCCCGAAATATTCCTCATACCCTAACTCCTCCAGATCCCCAACCCCCGACAGACGATACATGTCCAGATGATAGAGGACAAACCTCCCCGGATATTCATTGATCAGGGTAAATGTGGGACTTGTAATCTGATAACATTCCGGTACGCCAAGCCCCCTTGCGATACCCTGTGTAAGACATGTTTTTCCCGCCCCTAGCTCACCAACAAGGGCAACGACATCTCCCGCATGCAAGTTCTCTCCTAATACCTTGCCGAGAGAGAACGTTTCCTGCGGATCTTCAGAAATCAGCTTAACATGAGTTTTATCCATCACCTAACACGGATAAACCGGGAAAGCGCCTAAAGTTTAAAGCGCTTAAAGTTTTTGATTTTTCTGTAACTTTAGGCACTTTAGCTCACTTCAAACTTCACACTCACCTTTCCAGGATAACCATAGCAACTGCCAGCACCGCTGTATGGGACAGGCTTATATAAATAGCGGTTATACCATTGTCTTGCGGGATTTCTTTTGCCTTTTCATGGAGTTTTATTTCCGGCCTACCCTCCCTGTTGTTGAGTATTTCAATATCTTTTAATCTTATTCCCATCCACAAGCCGACGCCCGCCGCTTTAAGGAAGGATTCCTTGACAGCGAACCTCGCCGCATAATGCATGGCCGGAAAAGCCCGTTTTTTGCAGTAATCAATCTCCAACGGAGAATACACCCTGTTAGTAAATCGTTCCTCCCATCTTTTAAGAATCTTCTCCATCCTGCTAACTTCAACAAAATCAATGCCTATACCGTATATCATTCTTCTACCCTGTAGCCAATAGCTGACCGAGGATGCACCTCGGTCAAAGGGTCTTACTTTTAGTATCTTTCTCTTAGCTCTCTTTTCAACACCTTACCGCTGGGTGTGTGTGGCAGGGAAATCAGAAATTCTACCGCCTTGGGTTTTTTAAAGCCTGCCAGGTTGTTCTTACAGAGATCTATTATCTCCTCGGCGGTAGCCTTCTTCCCCTCCCTTAACACTACCAATGCCTTGACCGCCTCCCCCCACTTTTCATCCGGAACGCCGATCACCGCTACCTCCGATACCGAAGGATGCATGTAGATCACTTCCTCCACCTCGCGGGGGGAGATGTTTTCCCCGCCGCTGATGATGATTTCCTTCTTCCTGTCCACAATATAAATATATCCCTCCGCATCTACGGTGGCCAGATCACCGGTATACAACCACCCATCTTTTATGGTTGCGGAAGTCTCTTCCGGCAGACCCCAGTAACCCTCCATCACGTGGTCTCCCTTAGTTATTATCTCTCCTATTTCACCAGGAGCAACATCTTCTCCCCTTTCATCAACTACCCTTGCCTCACAGTTGATCAATTCCCTTCCACAGGACCCCAGTCTCCTCAGCTTCTCCTCCGGACCCTCAAGGATATGGTCCTCACGCGGCAGGAGGGTAACGGGGTAGGCCTCGGTTAATCCATATACCTGGATAAGAATGGGACCCAAAAGGGTAAGCGCCCTCTTTAATATCTCCACAGGCATGGGGGCAGCTCCGTAGGATATCCAGCGGAGACTGCTGAGATCGTACCGGTGAATATCCGGATAGTTCAAGAGTTGAATAATCATTACCGGCACCGAGTTCCATGTAGTTATTCTTTCCTCCTCGATGGCCTCAAGGACATCCTGGGGAGCGAATTTTTTTAATAAAACATTGCTCCCTCCCATATAGAAATGGATCAATAACGGCCAAATAGGCGCCACATGGGAAAAGGGAGAAGTATGGAGGGTTATATCATCGGGAGTTATCCGAAAGGCGATCAACGTATTGGTGGCGATGGAGATGAGATTTTTGTGGGTCATCATCACCCCTTTAGGAACTCCTGTGGTCCCGCTGGTATGATAGAGGGTTGCCAGATCCTTCTCTTCCACATTTACCCGTGGTTCCCAGGGAGGATGGGAGGAGATCAGGTATTCGTAATCCTCCATCCCGTCAGGGGCCTTTCCTATACAGATAAGGCCCCTGACGGTCGGGATATCCACCGGGGAAGGAAGCACCTCTATATAATCCTCTCCCACCACTACCATACTGGCCTGGGAGTTATTGAGGAGAAAAGAGATTTCCTTTTCCTTCAGTCTGAAGTCTATGGGGACTAAGACCATTCCACCTTTTACGAGGGCGAAAAACAGCTCCGCATAATGGTGGCAGTTGTGATAGAGGACGGCCACACGATCTCCCTTTTTCACCCCCAGATCACAAAGACCGTTTAACAGGCTGTTTACCCTTGCGTTAAACTCCCCATAGGTAAGGGAAATTCGAGTCTCCCTACAGACCATTGCTCTCTTATGGGGATTATTCCTCACATTCCTCATCAATAGCTCTGCCAAAACCATTTCTCAATCCTTTTGCGGGTTGCATTGTTTGGGCCTTTAGCCGTTTGTGCTCTGTTATCGGACGTGTGCCAAACGTTTTTGTTTCTCCAGCCGACAACGCATTTCTTCTGTGGAAATTCCACCCTCAGATTTTTGTCTTGCCCGTGACCGCTCAATTAGATTAAGAAACTTTGGGTTATTGCTAAGAGAAACGGTCTCGATGTCTGCATTGCTGATACCCACCAAGGCTGCCACAGGTTTCCCCTCACGAGTAATAATTACAGGTTCTTTTTTTACCTTTTTTGTGTAATCTGCAAGTGGTAAGGTTGCTTTTGAGACTTCAACGGTTTTCATAGCTTTATCTCCTCTTTTCCAATTCTAACATTATTCCTTTCCTTGATTCCAACAGCACGTATATAGACAACACGCTCAGGCTTGTCTTCAATATCATAATAAACACGAAGATTTCCGATTCTTAATTCCCAAGGAGCAAATGGATTAGGTCGCATAGGCTTACGGTTTCTTGTCTCGACATTAGGCTGATATTGAAGTTGTTTTTCCACTGTGTCCAGTACAGTCACTTGCTGACGTTTTATCAGGAATCGAAAATGTTCTTCGGTATCAGGAGAATATTCGATACGATATTTCAAGATTCAGTTCCTTCCAACCAAAAAGTCGGCAATTGTTCAGCACATGTACAATAACAATAACCGTGTGCGGCACAGACGAAGCCGATAGGGTTTTTGAAGAATGCGTTTGTGCCGTTGTTATCTGCATGTTTGTTGCCGATTAATCTTTTCTTCGTCTTGCCCAATTGCAGTACCTATGTGTTAGTCGGGCGTTTTCAGGAATTGTCATCCCACCTTTCCAATATTGTTCAACATGATCAATCGCTGCATCGTCAATATTATGTATCTCTTGTTTGCAGATCTCACAAGTAGGGGTTTTGTAAAGTTCTTTCTTTAAGTTCAAAGAAAAGCAACGAGGTTCTTTCTGGGCAATGCCAATTATCTCTTGAAGTGTAAGCCTCCATTTATCAAATCGTTTCGTAACGGCTTGAACGCTGCTCGTTGAGAGTTCTATCGAATCTATAAATTCTTGGTCTTTTGTCATAAGATCAATAAGCGCTTCCCTAACAGAATCTAAATTCTGATAAATCTTGTTTTTGTCCTCTCTACCACAGCTATACATTAAAATATCATATAAGGAGGCATTGAACTTCTTGGGCTCCCAATAACCGTTTGGATTCTTGTCGGTCCCCTTGTAGAATCTTTTGAATGCGTGATCGTCAAAAAGTGATTTGATTATCATCACAGCATTCTTGAAGGCATTTTTTAGCTCGGAAGCTTCTTTTGCTCTTATGAATTGGTGTTTCTCCATGTCGTCGTTAAGAAACTTTCTTATCGGTGGCTTATAGTTGAGATAGGTTGAATGAAAAAAGGAGGCGAACCGGAGGACAAGCTCAATGTCTCTCATTCTTTTCTCGTAACTCTTTAAGCCCAAAAGATTTAAAAAATCAATGTCTTGCGAAAGCTCCTTCAATAAATCGTTGTATGGACCCCTGTATATACAATTTCGTAGCTCTTGATCATTTAAGGAGACAGCCCCGGTATTCAGCCTCTCAAATATTTCAAATTTTAGATTTATGTCCGAATCTTTTTTGAATGTTATTGCATGGATTTTGCAATACCTTATCTTGTCCTGTAATTTGTCATCAATTTCTTTAAAAGACTTACGATTAAGTTCTGTGAAGACCTTTAAGCCATTCAACCTGAAATCTCGCCCATCTGGAAACTTACCGTCAATATAAGAGAAAAAGGCAGTTAACCTTTGCTGCCCATCAATAGCGTATTCCTTACCATCTTGTTCTTCAGATAGATATATGACTGGTAGGGGTATATCTAATAGAGCAGATTCTATTAGTCGGCTGGACTTTTTTGTGTCCCAAACAAAATACCTTTGGAAATCCGGCTGTATATCAAGCTTCCCTCTCTTGTATTTCCCATGAAGAGATTCCACTTCAGGGTCGCCTTTGTCAGTATAAATCTTTCTTTCAAATGGGAGTTGTTCGTTTTCCTCCTCTTGTGATTCATCGAACTCAAGTTCATTTAGTTGACTTGCTTCTTCATTCATTACGTTTTCTCCTTAGGCGACAAATTGCAGCTAACTTCGTTGTTGATGCACTTACTTCGTATATCCCCTCAATTTTGGGGGTATAAACGAATGTATTTCGTATATTCCGATTCTGGGTGAGCCCCCAGAATCCCCCTTCCTCTTGGCAATTTTTGTCACCTATCACCTCTAAACTCTTATATCTTAAAAGTTTCTGAATGCATCGTAGGTCCGTTCCACCTTCAAGTATACGACGAACACAGAAAATCCCCTCCGTGATCTGTGCTACATCTTCACGGTATGGAGGCGGCCTTCTGGACCTTTGCAGAAGGGTATCAAGGAAATCTTCCTCTTATTAGGTAGGTTCTCAACTGGTTGGGAGTCCTCGCTCTCTTCAATCCATAGTCCTATCCCCTCCTACGCCCTGAGTATCGCATCAGCCATTGCCGCGACCTTCTTCATGGCCCCAACATCATGCACCCTCACGACATGGCTCCCGTTCATGATGGCAACAGTCAACGCCACGGCTGTTCCCTCCAGACGATCATGGGGTTCGCCACCTATTACTTTACCGATAAATGACTTTCGTGATGCCCCTGTTACAATCGGCCTTCCCAGTACCTTAAACGCGGAAAGGTACCTCAGCAGTTTCATATTGTCCTCTGCCGTTTTTCCGAAACCGAGACCTGG
Organism: Syntrophales bacterium; assembly: GCA_030018935.1. Taxonomy (NCBI): domain Bacteria; kingdom Pseudomonadati; phylum Thermodesulfobacteriota; class Syntrophia; order Syntrophales; species Syntrophales bacterium. Next base: position 25,394 of record JASEGZ010000004.1, on the reverse strand, counting down.
ATCAATCATCATACGCTCAAGTTCTACGCCCGCGGATTTTGCCCTTTCCATTCTCACTCTCAGAAATTCAGTAATGTCAGGCAGAAGAGACCGGTAAGTCAAGTCCCCCTTCTGCATATCCTTCGGTGTTCCCTTCATATGCATGAGGATAACAGCCGCTCCGGTGGCCGCCACAATTACAGGCATCTGATCATCAAATCTCATGGCGCTGATATCATTGATTATCTCTGCCCCGGAGGCAACAGCCTCCCTAGCCACCTCCGCCTTGGTGGTATCCACGGAAATGGGAACGGTGACCCTTTTAACAAGACCCTCTATTACCGGGATCACTCTTCTCAACTCTTCTTTTAGGGAGACCGGCTCTGCTCCGGGCCTGGAAGATTCACCGCCTACATCAACGATATCTGCCCCTTCCTCGACCATCCGGACACCAGATTCAACAGCCTCCTCCGGTGATTGGAAACACCCTCCATCAGAGAAGGAGTCGGGTGTCACATTGATGATCCCCATGATCCATGTGCGATCCCCGATGGTCATCTCCCGTTTCCAGGTCTTGAGAATAAAGGAATCACCCGTGGTATTCATATCTCTTATCAAATTTTCAAGTCCTTCTTACGCATACGCACTTTACCGATCGCTGACCTCTTTGAACCATCGGATGTTTTGATCCCCACGATGGCATCAATCTCCTGGGCGTTTAAGACCTCTTTTTCGAGTAACTCCGAAGCCAGCTTATTCAGAATGTCCATATTATCTGACAGAAGTTTCCTTGCATTTTCGTAACAATCAGAAACAATCCGGGTTATTTCTCTGTCTATTTTTTCCGCCGTTTCTTCGCTGTAATCTTTATGCGTTGCAAATTCGCGCCCTAAAAAGATCTGTTCCTCCTTTTTCCCGTAACTCAAGGGCCCCATTTCCTCGCTCATCCCCCATTCACAAACCATCTTCCTGGCCAGATCCGTCGCCCGTTCAATGTCGTTTCCTGCACCAGTGGTAAAGTCCTCTAAAACCAGTTCTTCCGCTGCCCTGCCACCTAAAAGAATGGCAATATTATTCACCAGATATTTCTTCGGATAGGTGTGTTTCTCGTCTATCGGCAACTGCTGGGTTAGACCCAACGCCCTCCCCCGGGGGATGATCGTCACCTTATGGATCGGGTCAGTCCCCGGCAACAACCTTGCCACGAGGGCATGTCCCGATTCATGGTAGGCCGTGTTCCTCTTTTCCTCATCGCTGATCACCATGCTCTTTCTCTCTGTACCCATGAGGACCCTGTCCTTGGCGTACTCGAAGTCACTCATGGTAACCTTATCTTTATCCAGCCTTGCCGCATTCAGGACAGCTTCATTGATCAGGTTTTCTATATCGGCCCCTGAAAAGCCAGGCGTTCCCCGGCTAATGACACTAAAATCCACGTCATCGGCAAGGGGCGTCTTTCTCGCATGCACCTCAAATATCTTCTCTCTCCCCTTGACATCGGGAAGGGGAACAATTACCATCCTGTCAAAACGTCCCGGTCTCAACAGGGCGGGGTCAAGGACATCCGGTCTGTTGGTCGCTGACACGAGAATCACCCCTTCCGCCGATTCAAACCCGTCCATTTCAACGAGGAGTTGATTAAGGGTCTGTTCCCTTTCGTCGTGTCCACCGCCCAGTCCGGCGCCCCTGTGTCTCCCCACGGCATCTATCTCGTCAATAAAAATAATACAGGGGGCGCTTTTCTTCCCCTGGGTGAAGAGGTCCCTTACACGTGACGCCCCCACCCCGACAAACATCTCGACGAAATCGGAGCCGCTGATACTGAGAAAAGGGACATCTGCCTCACCGGCAATTGCCTTGGCCAACAGGGTCTTTCCCGTGCCGGGCGCCCCTACGAGAAGCACCCCTTTGGGTATCCGCCCCCCCAATCTCGTAAATTTCTTGGGATCCTTTAAAAAGTCAATTATCTCTTCCAGTTCCGCCTTTGCTTCGTCAATGCCCGCAACATCTGCAAAAGTTACCTTATTTGTCTTATCCGTCACGAGCCTTGCCCTGCTTTTTCCGAAGGCCATCGCCTTGCCTCCGCCTGCTTGCATCTGGCGCATGAAGAATATCCATACACCGATCAGAAAGAGCATAGGAAACCAGGATATCAGGATGGTCATGTACCAGGGAGAATCATCAACGGGTTTGGCTGCAATCCGAACGCCTTTTTCCTTCAAAAGGGGAATTATCCCTGCATCCTTCGGAGCATAGGTCTTGAATCTTATCCCATCTCTCAAGTCACCGGTAATGTTATCTCCCTGTATCGTCACTTTGACGACCTGTCCCTTTTGCGCATAGTTTACAAACTCACTGAAGATAATATCTTTCCGCACGCTTTCCGGTTGGTTAAAAAGATGGTACAAAAACACAAATAAAAGGCTGACGACAAGCCAGAGCACAATATTTTTTTGTAAGGGATTCAATGCTGCTTCTCCTTTTTATACTTATAATTTCTTTGTTATGACTTTATGCTTGGAGGTTTTTTATAATAACTTTTTTATTATTTCAAACAATTTCTACCTTCACCACCCTTCTCGTTTTATCGGTGATTTTTACCCGCTCGCTTAACCTCATTCCCCCAATCCATAGCACAGATTGATCATCAACCAACAAGGGGATTCTTCTTCTCTCACACTGGGGAATCTTTTCATCAATAAAGTAACACTTTAAGTTTTTTGTCCCCTCCATACCGAGAGGTTGGATCCTGTCTCCCGGCCTTAAATTTCTTATGACCAGCGGAAATTTTATCGCTTCCAAGTCCATGTAGGCGATCTTTTCCCCATTAAAATAGATACCGTTAAGAGGTTTATCTACAATATCAAACACCATCGTCATACCCAGTTCAAGGATCTCAACCCTGCCGGGTATCGCAACATCATAAGAAAACCGGCCGATGTCCGCATCAGGAGAACTAAAACAGAGATCGTAATCACCTGATAATTCCCGCATGAGCTTGCCCTCCGATCTCTTTCGTCTGGAGATGACAAGCAAATCATACTCACGCCTTACCTTAATGTTAAAGGGAAGATGCAAACAGCCGTGAGGACAACCACTACGGAGCAAATCTGTCACTGATTTGACATGAACATAGCCAATGCCGCCTCCCGATGGGGAAAATCGCTGGAGGAGAGTCTTTATTGCCCGGTTCTGTACAGCCTCGTGGAGCACGAAAAATTCGGGAATGTTAATCCTAACCTCCTCCCCATTGCCCTCACCGACCTCCCATCCTGACAGAACCTCCTTTAGAGATGTTTTCATATACTCATCTTCCAGACGGATGATCTCTGCCATATGGGCAAGGCTTTCCTCTATCTTAGGATTGTAATGCTCCTTTAATTCCGGTATCAAATGATGTCTAATCCTGTTCCTGAAATAGAGGTCATGGGTATTGGAACTGTCTATAACAAATCGGATGCCCTCCTTTTCGAGAAAACCCACAATCTCTCCTCTGGTAACGGCAATAAGGGGTCTGATATACATACCCTCCCGCACGGGGAGAATCCCTTTTAAACCCTCCATACCGCTGCCACGGATGAAATTCATCAACACCGTCTCGGCCTGATCATAGAGATGATGCCCGAGGGCAATTTTATGGGCCTGGTGTTTTCGGGCCATCTCAGCAAGAAATTGATACCTCTCCTCTCTCGCAATCTCCTCTATGGACCTTCCCCTCCCCTGCCGGAGAGAGGGAATATCCACATATTTGCACTCAAATTCAATGCCCATGGATTCGCTGAGTTTCCGCACAAATTTCTCATCGTTATTGGACTCCTCACCCCTCAGCCCGTGGTTGAGATGGGCAGTAATTATTGTAAGTCTATATTCATCCGAAAAAATATCCAGAGCCTTTAAAAGTGCTACAGAATCCGGCCCACCGGAGACTGCCACAATTACCATATCTCCCCTCTCGAGCATATGGTATTTTTTTATGGTTTCCCTTACCTTTTTTATCATGACAAATATCGGGTCTCAGCAGAACAATGACCTCAATTCCGAGAGGTCTTCACAGATAAAATCAGGCCTTTGGGCAAGGAGAGCATCCCTCCGCCCCAATCCGTTTAAGAAGGCACAACTTAATACCCCTGTGGTTCTGGCGAGGAGAATATCATTGATGCCATCGCCAATGACAACTTATCATGAAAATATTGAAGAATGTCAGGAACTCCGGGGTAAAAAGTTGTTGTATCCAGCATATGTTCAGCGTAATAGGCCGTAAATATCTCCATCGCTTTATCAAATTGATCCTGAAAATCGTGGCCGAGGGACCTTTCGATCAGTTTTTGCACCCCATCTCCCACGAAACCAATAATAACTTCCGGTTCCATCACCGGCATTTTAAGACTCTCCAGGGTATAGTTCACCGAGGCAACAATGTCTCCCCCCGAATTGACAAGTGTCCCGTCAAAATCAAAGATCATGAGGTCAATCTGTCTCATCTCTTACAAGTCCCTAATGTTTTTAAAAGATATACAGAACTACTGATTCAATTACAAGGAGAGAAGCGAAAAAAACCAGTCCCTCCCACAGGATCACTGGAGGATGGGTGGTTACATCTTTAAAGGTCAACTCTCTTTGAAGACCTTCGTTTCTAACCTCCTACCATCAGTAGTAATGGTAATGGCTCCGTCTCTGTCGGTTCTGTATATCTTTGCACCTAACATTTCGTATCTTTTGAGGACATCAGAGTGGGGGAGACGGAAGATGTTGTCGGCACCGCAGCTTATAATGGCAATCTCAGGGCGGACACGGGCAAGAAAGGGAAATGTACTGGACAAGAACCCTCCATGATGGGGAACTAAGATGACCTGACTCCTGATGTCTTTCCCCTCTATAATAAGACGGGTCTCTGATGGTTCTGAGATGTCTGCAGGCAGAAGAAAACTGCAATTTCCGTATGTGAGCTTCAAAACGAGGGCATTGTTGTTTGTCACATCGAATCCCTGAAAACGATCATTCCCTCCGACGATCGGGTGTTTAGGGTTTAATATCCTGAGCAGGATGTTACCGATTTTCTCCTCCGGTGTTTCCTCCGACACGAGCCGGTAATGGATCTTCTTTTCCCTGATAATCTTCATGAAATCTTTATATGCGTCAGTCCCTGAAACCTCACCGTTTGCCCATACTTCCCTGACGGCAAAGTTTTCGAGAATATAGATCAGGCCGCCCAGGTGGTCCGGGTGGGGGTGGGTCAGGACAACGGTATCTACTTTTTTTATCCTTTCATGCCGGAGGAAGGGGGCAAGGACGTATTTTCCTATATCGAAACCATTGTCGGCAAACCCTCCGCCATCTATAAGCATCTTTTTACCACCGGGAAACCGGACGAGTGTTGAGCTGCCCTGTCCCACATCAATTGATGTAACCTTAAGATCATCTGTATAGATATCCTTTGCGTAAAGGTAGATGCCGTCAACCACAAAGAATATAACAAGAACAGCAAGCGCAAAGCCAAGCCACAAACGTTTCCTTATTGGTTCCCTCTCCTTGCTTTCCCCGTTCCTTTCTTTCCAGGTATCGGTCAGTTTTACCATGGCCACCAGAAGAAGATAGTAGGCTGTCATTTCCGTAAATGTCGGTGTACTTATGAAAAAGGATGAACCGGGGAGGGAGGCGAAAAAATCAGTAAGCGAAACGGAAATCTTGACAAGAAAAGATGATATCTTGACAAGGACGGTAGTTAGTGTGGGCGATATCGGGGCTGTCAGGATAATGGCCATGCTAACGGGGAGGGCAATCATACCCAGCAGAGGGACAACGATGATGTTGGCAAGGAGAGAAATGGACGATACCCTGTTAAAGTAAAAGGCGATCAATGGCGCTGTACCGAGTGTGGCGCTCAGGGATACCATGATAAAAAGGAAAATACCTTTAAAGACCTTCCTGGAAAAAGAGATGCCTTTCTCTTCAGGCTTGCCTTTTGGGATCAGCAGGACAAGTCTCGGGGTGATAAAGAGAATCGCCGCGACGGCCGTAAAGGAAAGCTGAAAAGAAATATCAAAGAGGGAATGGGGGAAGACAACGAGAATAATAAAAGCGGCAAGGGCCAGTGTGTTATACAGGTCTCTCTCTCTACCCAAGAGTATGGCGACCATAAAGGTGACGATCATGATGGTGGCCCTGACGACGGAGATACCCATCCCAGCGATGAAGGCATATATCACAATCGGAACACAGGCCCCAAAAGTGGAGACCTTGATGGCATTGAATCTCAAAAGGAGATAGGGGGAGGACTTCATCATCAGCCTGATGAGATAGATTGACAGAAAGGCAACGATCCCAACATGGAATCCTGATATGGCCAGGATATGGGACGTGCCTGTACGGTTAAACTTTTCCCGGACATCTTCCGGGATTTCCTTCCGTTCCCCCAGGGTCATGGCCTGTATGATTTCCCCTGCTGGTGTCGGCGAATTTTCGCGAATGAGCCTTCTTATCTTTCCCCTGAATCGTTCCAGGGTTGTCTTCCATCGGTTTCCCTGGTTTTCTCTCAGGACGACGATGCCCGAGGGATCACTTATCGCCCCACGCACCAGGATATTCCTGTATCGGAGGTATCTTTCATAGTCAAAACCACCGGGATTATTGAAGTTATGAGGCATTCTAAGCCTGGTCCTGAATCTTATGAAATCCCCGTATTTAAACGGATAGCGATCCCTCACAGTTAGCAGCACACGCCCCTCGGCAGGAATGGTGGATTTATCCTTGATTACCCTGACGACGGAGACGACCAGTTCGGTCTTATGAGGTGAGACTTCCGGGTTCTCACAGATGATGCCATCAATGGTGGTCTTCTCTGGGCTTAGATAATTACTGATATGTCTTTGCCCCTGTTCTTGATAGAGATAGAGGTTTATGTTGAGAATGCCTACCAGGAATAGAGAGAAGATCAAGGAGAGGCCGATAATGACTTTCCATTTTTTAATCATGGCAACCAGCGAGGCAATCATGGCCATGATCAGGCAGACCATCAGGGGCAAATCCGGGAGATGAATGAAATTTCCCAGGGAAATCCCCACGATCAGGGGGATAAGAAGGGGGATGAGTGGTCTCTGCATGGCTCAAATTCCATAGATTTATTTTCAAAAATAATATAGCATATCCTCTCTTGTTGAGTCGAGAGTCTGGAGTCGAGAGTGATGAGTAAGATTGAGAAATTCGAGGATATAATGGATAAAGAGTCTATTCAATTTTTATGTAAGTAAGGGAAACTAACTTATGACTTACAACTTACGACTTACGACTTGTTGATACAGGAAACAGTAATGGACGACCATCTGTTACAGAAGGAAAACTTAGTGACAAGGGTTCGCTGGCTGATGCTGGCGCGGCTCACCATTGTCACCTTTCTGCTCGGGATTGCAGCTTTCATCGAGATCAAGGGGACAGAATCTCTGCCCCAAATATCAATCTCATTCCTTTACGTCATTATCCTGCTTACCTACCTCCTTTCCCTCCTCTATCTTTTTCTCCTGAAGTTCATCAGAAACCTCAAGGTCAATATATACATCCAGAGCCTGGCTGACGTGATGTTGATAACAGGTCTCGTGTATGTCACAGGTGGAATAAGAAGCGTCTATTCTGTCTTCTATCCTCTGGTCATCATATATTCAGTCCTGTTCCTGGCAAGAAGGGGAGGAGTAATCACAGCCTCTGCCTCAAGTATTCTTTATGGTCTGTTAATGAATTTAGAATATTATGGCATCGTTAACCCCTTCTCTAGTATCGTCATCGAGGAATACAATTTCAGCGCCGGATACGTCTTTTCGAGGATTTTCACCCACGTCCTGTCCTTCTACATCATTACCTTTCTTGCAAGTTTTGTGGTGGAACAGGAGAGAAAAACAAGGGTCGTCCTGGCAGAGAGGGAAAATGCCTTTGATCAGTTAGATTTACTGTACAGGAGTATTATTGAGTCCGTTGATGCAGGCATATTGACGATTGATCTCGCGGGGAATATAAAATCCTTCAACAGGGCAGCGGAAGACATTACCGGCTTTTCCTTTACCGAGGTAGAACATAAGAATATTAATCAGGTCTTTCCGGGTTATTCCGATCTGGAAGATAAATGGAAAAACAGGGGGAAACAGCAGGGATCGGTAGAAAAAAGGGTGGAAATGCCGGTCCCCGGCAAAGGGAATGGGAAATTGATATTAGGTTGTTCTGTATCACATCTTAAGGATAATACGGGGACTAAAATAGGAAATATCTTGATCTTTCAGGATCTGACGGCGATAAAAAAAATGGAGGAAGCCCTTGAAAAGAGTAAAAGGCTTGCCTTTATCGGCGAGATGGCGGCCAGCCTTGCCCATGAGATCAGGAATCCCCTGGCGTCAATCAGTGGCTCAATTCAGGTTTTGAAAAATGAACTTAATTTAAATGAAGCCGATGAGAGGCTCATGAAGATCATTTTGAGGGGCAAAGGTCAGCTTGAAAATTTTATGAGGGATTTTCTCCTCTTAGCAAGGCCACCGTCAGGTACTTACGAGATAATTGAGACAAGAAACATCATCGAGGATGTCCTGGAATCCATTCATTATGCACCGGATTGGCATGGGGGAATCGAGGTTGTTCAGAAATTATCTGACCAATCCCTCATACTTGCCAACAAAACACAGATTAGACAGGTCATCTGGAACCTTGTCCTGAATGCCATTCAGTCCATGTCGGATGGGGGCAGGCTGACTGTAGAAACCAAAAATGTTTTTCTTGAGGATGTCAGGGAATATCTTGAGATACGTATCACCGATAGTGGATGCGGCATCGAAGAAGATAATCTGGAAAAGATATGGGAACCGTTTTACACAACAAAGGAGAGAGGAACAGGCCTCGGTCTGACAATTGTCAACAGGATTATCGAAAGCTATTCCGGAAAGATCAAAATCGAAGGTAACCTCAAAGGGGGGACAACCTTTATCGTATGTTTGCCGAGCGGTCGTTAGTCATTGCCGGGCAATGGCTGCTTTTTCGAGAGGAGGAGAGAAGTGGCTAAGATTCTTGTTGTGGATGATGATCAGGGCATGAGAGAGTTCCTCGAGATCATGCTGACCAGGGAGGGTTACAAGGTGACCTGTGCAGGTGATGCGGGAAAGGCCATGACCCGTTGCAAAAAGGAACGGTTTGACCTCATCATTACCGATCTAAAGATGCCGAAGGTAGACGGTATCTCGTTTCTGAAAGAGGTCAAGGATATTTCCCCGGAAACAATGGTGATTCTGATTACGGCCTACGCATCCGGTGAAACGGCAGTAACAGCCATGAAGGAAGGAGCATACGACTATATCGAGAAGGACTTTGACATAGAGGATCTCAAGAAGATCATTCGAGATGCCCTCGATAAGAAGGGCATTAAGAGGGAGGATGTCCGGTTCATCAAAGGGGTGGAAAATGCCGTTTGTTTTGGAGGTATGGTGGGAAAAAGCAAGGAGATGCTTAAGGTTTATTCTCTTGTTAAAAAAGTAGCCGATACGCCGGCCAATGTCCTTATCCTCGGTGAGAGCGGAACGGGTAAGGAACTCGTGGCCAGGGCCATCCATGAAAACAGCCCGAGGCGAAACATGCCGTTTATCGTTATCAACTGTGGTGGCGTGCCGGAGAGCCTCCTCGAAAGTGAGTTATTTGGCCACATGAAAGGATCCTTTTCTGGCGCCTATGTTGATAAGTTAGGGCTCTTCGAGGTTGCCCGGGGTGGAACGATCTTTCTTGATGAGATTGCTGAATTGCCACTCGTCCTCCAGGTGAAACTCCTCCGTGTCGTCCAGGAAAAGACCTTCAGAAGGATAGGCGGGGCGGAGGATATCAAAGTTGATGTCCGTATCGTATCTGCGACAAATCAATATCTGGAAAAAAGGGTAAACGAGGGGACCTTCAGGGAAGACCTCTACTACCGTCTCAATGTCATCCCGATCTATATTCCTCCTCTGAGGGAGAGAAAAGATGATATCCCTGTCCTGACAACATATCTTATAGAGAAGTATTCCCGGGAGTTTGGTAAAGAGATCAAGACCATATCCGCATATGCCATGGGGCTTTTAATGGATTATCCATTTCCCGGTAACATCAGGGAACTTGAAAATATTATCGAACGGAGTGTTGCTCTGGAAACATCCAACATTATCCTGCCGGAAAACCTCCTTCTGGCAAGAAATGTTTCCCCGGGGGAAGTACCTGCCGTTAATTTTGAGATACCGGAGATGGGTATTAATCTGAATGAGGAAGTGGCAAAGTTTGAAAGACAGTTGATAGAAAAGGCCCTCCAAAAAACCCGGGGATCGAAGACAAAGGCCGCCGAGCTACTTCATGTGAGTTTTGATTCACTAAGTTACCGGCTCAAAAAACTTGATATTGAATAGGGATAAGCGTTCAGCAATCAGCTTTTAGTAAAAAAAGGTTTTATGGATAACTCGTTACTTTTCTTTATCTTGCTGATAGCTGATAGCTGAACGCTTACGAATAAGGAGGCGAAGATGAAAGTTTTTGTAAAAAAGGCAAATCTTGCGGAATTTACTTCCGAGGCGTCAGTCGTTTTCCATTTCGAGGAGGAGGAGCTCGGAGGTGCGGCGGAGCTCCTGGATAAGTCCTCCGGCGGGCTGATCAGTGATGTAATCGCAGGAGGTGATTTTGAGGGAAAGCTCTTTCAGATCGCGGTGATATATACGAAGGGGCTTACCCCGGCCAGAAGAATTGTCCTGGCCGGTCTGGGCAAGAAGGCAGATTTTAACCTGGAAAAACTGAGGGGCGCTTTTTCAAAGGCGGCTAAGCAGGTAAGGGAATTGAATCTGAAAGGGTTTGCCACGTCCATGGATCTGGGGGATTTGACGGCCATCGGCCAGCCTCTCGACAGGGTGACCGAGGCCGCCGTGGAAGGGGTTTTCCTTGGCCTGTACCAGTTCGCATCCTTCAAGACCGTGGAGCGGGATAAGATCAGGGAAATAGAGGAGTTTGTAATTGTTGAGGATCGTGAAGATGCATGTGAGGTGATCAGGTCGGCGGCGGGAGCGGCAGAGACCATCTCCCGAGCAGTCTATTTTACGAGAGATCTCGTATCTACACCGGGGAATGAAATGACACCGAACGATATGGCCCGTAAGGCAGAGGAGCTTGCCCTGACGAGAAAGAATGTCAAAGTCGAGGTCCTTGATGTTCCTAAAATGAAAGAGCTGGGAATGAACGCCCTGCTCGCCGTAGCCAGGGGGTCTGACGAGCCGGCCAGATTTGTTATTCTCGAATACCGTGGCGGGAGAGAGGCTGACCCCGTCATTGCCCTGGTTGGCAAGGGGCTGACCTTTGACAGCGGCGGCATCTCCATAAAACCTTCGGAAAAGATGGAGGAGATGAAATCGGATATGGCGGGTGGCGCAGCGGTGATGGGCGCCATCATGGCTGTGTCTGATATGAACCTCCCGGTCAACGTTGTCGGCCTGATACCGGCAACAGAGAACCTCCCTGGAGGCAGGGCCTATAAGCCGGGGGACATCCTGAGGACAATGTCCGGTAAAACCATAGAGGTCCTCAGTACCGATGCAGAGGGACGATTGATTCTGGCCGATGCTCTTACCTATGCCGGAAAGTACAAGCCGGCTGCCGTCATTGACATCGCTACATTGACCGGCGCCTGTGTTGTTGCCCTCGGTGATCATGTTAGCGGGATGATGGGAACCGATGATCGCCTGAAGGGAAAGATCAGGGCCGCCGCAGAAGCTACCGGCGAAAGGGTATGGGAGATGCCGCTCTGGGATGATTATCATGAGTTGATTAAAAGTGATGTGGCGGATTACAAAAATTCCGGGGGAAGAGCGGGAGGGGCCATCACGGCCGCTGCTTTCCTCAGCAAGTTCGTGGGGGACTATCCCTGGGTGCATCTGGACATTGCGGGCCCGGCGTGGTTGGAAAAAGACAGACCTTATATCCCTAAGGGCGCCTCGGGGGTTGGTGTCCGTCTGTTCGTCCAGTTTCTGAGGGACTGGCATGCGGCCAATTCTTGAAGTAAAAAATCTCAGTACCCACTTTGCGACACAGAGTGGTATCGTCCGGGCTGTTGACGGTGTGGACCTTGTCGTTAATGAAGGCGATACGCTGGGTGTTGTTGGGGAGTCGGGTTGTGGCAAGACCGTGCTGGCCCTTTCCATCATGCGACTGGTAACGACACCACCGGGCCGGATTGTCTCCGGGAGTGTCCTGTTTGACGGACTTGATCTCTTACGTCTTAGAGAGAAAGAGATGCAGAGGGTGCGGGGCAAGGATATCTCCATGATATTTCAGGAGCCCATGACCTCTCTGAACCCCGTCTTCAGGGTAGGGGAACAGATTGCTGAGGCGATGAGACTGCACCAGGGTCTCTCAAAAAAGGATGCCCTGGAGCGCGCCGTCGGGATGCTTCGGCTTGTAGGCATACCTTCTCCTGAAAGACGTATCAGTGATTACCCTCACCAGATGAGCGGAGGGATGCGTCAGAGGGTGATGATCGCCATTGCCCTGGCCTGCAATCCCCGGTTGATGCTGGCCGATGAGCCGACGACCGCCCTCGATGTGACCATACAGGCCCAGATCATTGACCTGATAGGCGACCTGAAAGACCAGGTCGGCGCCTCGGTGGTGATGATCACACATGATCTCGGGGTAATTGCCGAAACGGCCCGGTTTGTAGTTGTGATGTATGCCGGTAAGGTTGTTGAATACGGCCCTGTGGGAGATATTTTTTCCACACCCTTGCATCCCTATACCGTCGGCCTGCTGGAAGCCATACCGAAGATGGACGGAATTGTGGGGCGGGACAGCTATCTGAAGGTGATACCCGGCGTTGTTCCCAATCTGCATAACCTTTTCCGGGGATGTCGCTTTCTCGATCGGTGTTCTTATGCGATGACGATCTGTTCAGAGGAGGAGCCGGAGCTGAAGGAAAAAACGCCCGGTCACCCGGTACGGTGCTGGAAATATGCATAGCCGAAGCAAGAGGCGATTGGACGGTGAATGATCTTTTGTTGGATATCAGGGGACTAAAGAAATATTTTACCATCTCAGGAGGATTTCTGTCTGGTCGGCGTAGTGTGGTCAGGGCTGTGGATGGCCTCCATCTGAAAATCTACGGAGGGGAGACGCTGGGACTTGTCGGGGAAAGCGGTTGCGGGAAATCCACCCTGGGGCGTCTGATCATGAGGCTTGAGGAACCGACGGGGGGAGAAATTTTCTTTCATGGCGAAAACATCCTTGACTATTCAGGCGAATTGTTGAAAAACTTTCGCCGAAAAGTGCAGGTTATCTTCCAGGATCCCTATGCCTCCCTTAATCCGAGAAGGACGGCGGGGAGCATTATCGGCGAACCCCTTATTATTCACAAACTCTCTGGTCGAAACGGGCGAAAGGAAAAAATAGCACAACTCATGGAAGTGGTGGGACTCAGCAGGGAACAGGTGGGACGGTATCCCCATGAGTTCAGCGGCGGTCAGAGACAGCGTATCTGCATCGCCAGGGCCATTGCCATCAAACCGGAACTGATCGTGGCGGATGAGCCGGTTTCGGCGCTCGATGTGTCAATCCAGGCCCAGATATTGAATCTCCTGAAGGATCTCCAAAAAGACTTCGGTTTGACCTATCTTTTCATCTCCCACGATCTCAGCGTGGTGCGGCACATGAGCGATAGGATTGCCGTGATGTATCTGGGAAAAATTGTCGAACTTGCGAGGAACAGTGAACTCTACGAACATCCCCTGCATCCCTATACCAGAGTCCTTATCTCCGCTATACCGATACCTGACCCGGCAAGGAAGAGAAAGAAGAAGCTCCTTACCGGCGACATGCCTACCCCCCTCGATCCGCCGCTGGGATGTGCCTTTCATCCCCGCTGTCCTGAGAAAATAGATATCTGCGATAAAGTTGAGCCGGTACTTAAAGACAGAAATGATGGACATTTTGTGGCCTGTCATTTGAGGTAGCAAAGCTCAACGCATGGCCTTCAAATATCAAGATCATCGAGCGGACTTAGCACACCTTGTCCACCCTGCTGTAATACATGAGTGTATATCGCCGTACCCCCGCTCCATATCCTGTCTATGTGTAACTTTCACCTTTGTAAGATGATATTGGCTACCTCTTCCCGGGTCATAACCACGGGAATCTTGATCTCTCTGGATGCCCGAACCGCATTAATATCTTTGTCCAGGGGTTGTTTCAATACATGTTTGTATAGGAAAACCAGAGCGTTCATGGCCTGATTCTGCGTAGACAGAGCTACATTTTTATCAATTGCCAGATGTGTCAGAAAGGCTTCAATCTTGCCTTCTCCATTCTTCAAATCGTCCCGGCAGGTCATTCCATGGTAACGTATATATCGTTTGATCCAGTCGGAGTATACCCGCTCCGTGTGGATAGAGTAATGGTGTAAGCGCATAATATCATTTGTTTCATCAAGCAATTTACGGTTTTTTGACGTTGACATCTGTTCCTATTCCCTGTTAGAATAATTACGTTTTATTGCTAACAGGAATGGGGCAAAGTTGCCAAAAAATTCATCCAATCTAATAAGTGGTTTGTCAGGGCATATCGGCCTGATAATCAATTGTTCGGCGACAAAATGGAAATCCATCACAAAATAGGCAAACTTAGGGGGGCGGCATTGATGCGGAAGGTCATCAAAAAAGCGAATTTACGGGATTTTTCGGAGGTAAAGGAGAACCTTTCTTACTGGCTATCAAAGGACCCTGAAGAGCGCGTGGGAGCCGTCGAGTACTTGAGGAGGACGCTTCATGGAAGTTCAGCAAGACTTCAGAGATCTGCTCGCATTATTCAACGCTCACAAAGTTGATTATCTTATAGTGGGCGCACACGCCCTCGCATACCACGGAGCTCCACGGTATACAGGAGACATGGACATTCTTGTGCGCCCTGGTCCGGAGAACGCTCACCGGATTCTTAAAGCACTTGAGGAATTTGGTTTTGGTTCTGTTGGTTTGACGGCAGAGGATTTCACAGTTCCTGATAAAGTGATACAACTTGGCGTGGCGCCGGTCCGGATAGATATTGTGACCTCCATCACCGGAGTATCCTGGAAGGAAGCGGCTGCTGGTCGAGTGCAAGGAAATTATGGTGATATTGTAGTGTACTTCGTTGGAAGGAAGGAGTTCATCCGTAACAAACAAGCATTAGGTAGAAAAAAGGATCAAGCGGATCTCGAAGCCCTCGGCGTAGAATGAACTCTGTAGAATGGAAAGTCGCCTAACAAATCACTCCAGCGGATGGCTTACAGCCACCGCTGATTTCAGCCGTAAGGCTGTTGAATACGGCTCTGTGGGAGATATTTTTTCCACACCCTTGCATCCCTATACCGTCGGCCTGCTGGAAGTTATTCCGAAGATGAACGGAATTGTGGGGCGGGACAGCTATCTGAAGGTAATACCTGGCGTTGTTCCCGATCTACATAACCTTCTCCGGGGATGTCGCTTTTTTGATCGGTGTTCTTGTGTGATGACGATCTGTCGGCAGGAAGAGCCGGAGCTGAAGGAAAAAACGCCCGCTCACCCGGTACGGTGCTGGAAATATGTATAGCCGAAGCAAGAGTGAGGTGACGATGAATGGCCTTTGAAAGGTGTCATCTTCAAAATGAGAGAAGAACACGTTTTTTTCTATGTCGGCAACCTGTGTCTGGAGGGACTTTATGCCTCTGGTGATGGTTCCAGGGGTGTCGTTATTTCCCATCCTCATCCGCTGATGGGTGGCAGCATGAGGAATAATGTCGTGGAAGTCCTGGCCTCAACATTTTATGAAAAAGGTTACTCAACATTGAGATTCAATTTCAGAGGGGTGGGACAGAGTGAAGGCGCCTATGATGAGGGAAGAGGGGAGCAGGAAGACGTGATAGGGGCAATTGATTTTCTCAAGGAGAGAGAAAAGAAGGATGTGATTCTCGCCGGTTATTCCTTTGGGGCGTGGGTGAATCTAAAAGTGCTTGCCCATCACGCCTCCTTCTCAGATGTTATTCTCGTATCACCACCCATTAACCTCCGCGACTTTGATTTTTCCGAGCTACCGGAGAATATCGGCCTCATCATCTCCGGTGATAGGGATCAATTTTGTTCAACCGAGCGCTTGCAAACACTTGCCAATCGGATCAATTGTCGTCTCGGGATAGTGAAAGGCGCCGATCACTTCTATTTTGGAAAAGAGAATGGTATTATTGACTGTCTCCGTGAATACCTCTTAAAGAAAAAAAATTACTTGATTTTGTGAAAAATTGATGTTATTAGTAATCAGACTGCTTAATCTCTCGTTATTTGATTGCATCTTATAACGAGAGATTGAGAGCGGCGGGGTAGGGAAAAGTTGGTAGCGAAATTTTGCAGTATAAAAATAACCACTACCGGCTCGATATTCAGAGCGGGGGTGGTTTTTTTTACTTCTTGCTAAGTTAGCCCAACTTTGAACAAATTTGAGAAAGGAGGGAGTAGCGTTGGCAGAAGGTAGAGTAAAATGGTTTAACGAGAAAAAGGGGTATGGTTTTATCGAAAACGATGAGGGCGGCGATGTATTCGTTCATTTCAGCGCCATTCAAGGTTCTGGGTTCAAGACACTACATGAGAGTCAGCGGGTTAGCTTTGATGTCGAGCAGGGTAACAAAGGACCAAGCGCTGTAAACGTTCATCCATTATAAGAAACCTTTTTAACCTGAAATGCCCCGGTATACAACTGGGGCATTTTTCTTATCTCTCTTTAACTTCAACAACCTCATACCTGGGGAAAGGTGTCAGAACGGTCAGGAAACCGTATTTACTAACGTGTTTTCGTGGAAAAGAAATCATTTACTGTGTGTCTTGCTACATCATAAAGGAACAATCATGAAAAACCGAAAATATAGCTCCATCATTACCATCAACATATTTACCTGCCTGGTTTTGCTTGTAATAGCCGGCTGTAACTCAAAAGAAGAAAAGCCGAAAGTTGCAAAGACTCCGCCCCAAAAGCCAGAAGTGAAGCAGGCACTCCCACAGACCGTACCACCATCCATCTTTCCTTCAACAGTCCCTGCTGGGCCATCTGCCATGGTGGTCGAAGTTGACGGTACAAAACTTACCCAGGGTCAACTGGACAGGGAAACAAGAGATAAGTTGGCGGTTATCAAGAAACAGATACCTACTGATCGTCTCCCGCAGGTAAGGACAGGTCTGCGAAAAAAGCTCATAGATGAATTTATCTTACACACGCTCCTTACGAACGAGGTGAACAGGCAAAAGATCAGTGCCACGGAACAAGAGGTTACGGAAGCGATTGAGCGACTGAAGGCCACGTTGCCTTCCGGGGTTACAATCGAGGACATCATGGAGAAGAACCGCATCAGCAAAAAAGAGATGCGGGAGGAAATACGTTTAGGAATTAAAATTAACAAAATGGTCCTCTCCTCCATGGGCGGCAAGGTAAAACCGACAGAGAAGGAAATAGTCAGATTTTATCAAGAGAATAAGGACAAGTTTAAAATGCCTGAGACTGTCCATGCCCGCCATATCCTCATTGCAAAAGCAACGGGAGACGACGATAAAGCCAAAGTGGAAAAGAGGGCAAAGGCGGAAAATTTGCGCCAACAACTGCTGGGAGGCGCTGATTTTGCCGATCTTGCCAGAAAAAACTCCGATTGCCCCAGCAGAGAGAATGGGGGCGATCTCGGTATAATCCCACGCGGTCAAATGGTTAAGCCTTTTGAGGATGCGGCTTTTTCCCAGAAAAAAGATGCCATCGGCCCCGTAGTCGAGACCGATTTCGGCTACCATATCATCCAGGTCTTACAACACAATGAACCGCAAACCATAAATCTCGACGAAAAGACAAAGAAAGATATTGCTTCCTTTCTCGAACATGAGAAAATGCAGGAAACCTTTGCCTCCCTGGTGAAAAAATTAAGGGCAAAGGCAAACATTGTTATACACGGGCAGTAAAAGTTCTATGCCTGTTTTACTATAATGTATGTTCCTCATCGGGGAAAATACTCGTCCTCACTTCCTCGATATATCTCCCGACAGCCTTCTTCATCTGTACGTTAAGGTTGGCGTATTTTTTGACAAATCGAGGCGTGAATTTTTCAAACATCCCCAACATGTCATTGACGACGAGGACCTGACCATCGCAATCAACACCGGCTCCGATGCCGATAGTGGGTATGGTCAGAGATTGGGTAATGGCTTTGGCCAGGACGGCAGGTACACATTCCAGGACAAGGGAAAAAGCGCCTGCTTCTTCAAGAATTTTGGCATCCTCTAAGATTCTTCTCGCCGCTGCATCTTCTTTCCCCTGTACCTTGAAACCCCCGAATTGATGGACGGACTGGGGAGTGAGACCAAGATGGGCCATGACGGGAATCCCTGCTGAGGTGATTTTTCTCGTGGTCTCCGCCATATCTCTGCCCCCCTCTAATTTGATGCCATGGGCGCCTGCCTCCTGAAGGAAACGACCGGCATTGTACAGGGCATCCTCAACAGAGACCTGGTAGGACATGAAAGGCATGTCGCCGATCACCATGGCGCGCTTTGCGGCCCGCGAGACCGCTCTGGTATGATGGATCATATCTTCCATAGTAACGGGCAGAGTACTGTCATAACCGAGGACAACCATCCCCAGAGAATCGCCTACGAGGAGGATGTCTACGCCCGATTGATCGAGAACAGCAGCCGTAGAGTAATCATAGGCTGTCAACATGGTGATCTTCTCTCCACTTTTTTTCATCTCACGGACAACGGCCGTGGTGATCTTAGTGATCTTTTCCTGCTTGCTCATCTTCTCGTCCTCCTCCTAATAATTTTTTTATGATCTCCGCACTGTCAGCAGAGAGCGTTTTTTTCTTCAGGCCAAGGTCTGTCGTCAAAATCCCCATCGCGCAGTAAGCCGGAAGGAGAGCGGGAAGCTTTTCCCGAAAGGCCTGCAAGTGTTTTTCGATAGTGCCGGCATCACCACGGGATATAGGACCGGTCAGGGACAAGATAGTCCCTTTCGTTTCTATATTTTTTATGGTGCCTTTGACAAGGGGCCAGAAGGCGTGAATGGCCTCTTCACCGGTCAAACCGAGAGAGGTGTAAATACTTTCCACGGTGTGCATCAGGGTGACCAGATAGTTCGAGGCCATGCAGGCGGCGGCATGGTAGAGGGGTTTGTCAGCCTCAGGGACAAAAAAAGGGATACCTCCCAGATCCCGGACTATTTTTACAGACCAGTCCTTGATTTCATCATCTGCCGTGATGCCGAATGTGCTGCCGGGTATGCTTTCTATGGCGCCTTTTACGTCGGCGAAAGTCTGAATGGGGTGGATACTTGCCACGTGTGCTCCTGCCCGGCGTGCCGCATCGAGGAGATCAAGGCCTCCCGCTCCGCTCATATGGACTACCTTGCTATCAGGTTTTACCCCTCCTCCCCTTACTATCTCTTCGCATACAGGGGCAATGGCATCATCACCGGTGGTAATCAATATGCATTCTGCCTGCGAGGCTGCCTCGGAGAGACTGGAAAAGGCTTTCCCCTCTGTATAGGGCAGGGCCTGTTCGATGGAGGAAGCGGATCGGCTGGCAACGGCAACAATCGTGTAACCGGCAGATCGCAGGAGAAATCCAACTGCCGTGCCCACCTTACCCAGACCGATAATGGCGATACTGTCTTTACCTGTTTCCTGAGTGGTTGTTGGTTCAATCATCAGGCGATATCCTTTCTTGAAAAAAGTTAAGTGTTCCGTCTTCTTTTCTGTCCTGATAACCGTCCTTCCCGCAAAAAAAAGCCCTCCGCACAGATTACGGAAGGCCATAATATACCATTTTAACTATTACTTTTGACCATTCCGTCTCAGTCCGTCCTTGCAGATCCAAGCGGATAGGTTTTAATTATCATAGATGGTAAGGAATAGTCAACAAAAATAAAGCGTAACTACTTAGGTGGATAGACTGAAGGCTGAAGGCTATTATGACCCTTTAGTCTTCGGTCTAAACACCTAAACGGATTAAGCAGGCAAGCCCTTAAAGGGGAGAAGGACCCCAGAATGACCCATCCGGCATGATCTCCACGCTTTGATCCCCCTTCTGCACCATCTTTGTAAGTATCCTGGGGATATTTTTCCCTTCTGTGGAACGGATAACCTCTTCCACGGTTTTGAATTGACAGAGCTCTCTGAGGGTCATAATTGTCGGGAGGACCAGATTGAAGTTTTTATGTTCATACTCATAGAGGGCATCCTGTGACTTGATCCACCTGTGTTCGACCAGTTCAAGCCCATCGTGCAGGGGTTCCTGATTTTCCAGAGCTTCAGAAACAAAGAACCTCACATCATAGCGAATAGGAAGTAACTCCGGTGTAACCCAGTGGGAAAAATAGTGGAGTCTGTTCGTTGCCAGCGTAAGCCCTTCATTTTCAAGCACTTCTTTCAACTTGATCTTCCCCTCAGCAAGCAACTGCCGATAGGTCATGAATCTTTTCGCTCGTTTTTTTGCCTCGAAAGAAACGAGGGTTCCATCCCTCTCGTAGGCCAGAAGGAGACCTACTTCCTCAAAGGTCTCCCTTATTCCAGCAACCCATGCCCCGAGGGCTTTTTCCGGCGGAGAAATATTAACGATGAGACGTTGAGCCTTACCTTGATCAAGGCCGTGGCAGAAGTTTTCCATCCCGGAGACGTAGTCATTTTCATCCAGAGCGCCGCCAGGGTACACATAACGGCCCGGCACAAACACGTTATCGTGGTGCCGCCTGACCATCAGGACTTCGATACCTCCTCCGGCAAAGTTAGGACTTTCCCGGAGGAGGATGACAGTTGCTGCATCCTTGGGCTCCGTCACCATTTTATGACTATCACCTCCTGCTGATTTTTCCACCTACCGGCGCCCTGCAATCTCATATTTGAAGTTCTCTCAAAAACTCCTCCATCTTCATGACTTGAAAAAGGGGACGGAGCGGATTTTTTCTATAAATATTCATTATGGTTTCATGAACTTCCCTGCTGAAACTCGCGCAGCAATCCTCTATAATGTAAGCGCAGAAGTCATGGGAGAGTGCATCCATCGCTGTGCTTAAGACACACCAGTGGGAGTTGATCCCCGTGATAACGACCGTATCAACTCCATGCAGACGCAGTGTTTGATCAATATCTGTCTTAAAAAAAGCGCTGAATCTTCGCTTGGGGACATAAATATCTGTTTTTGACTGGATAAGATCGTCAACAACCTCAGCGCCTTCCGTGCCGCGGAGGGAGTGCTCTTTCATCCTTCCCCCGAAGATGAAATCACCGGGGAGGAAGCTGTCCGTGGAAAATATAACGGGGATATTTCGCTCCCTTGCAACATCTGTGAGATTATTAATGCGCGGAATCATCTCTCTGGCAAAGGGCGCCACCGGGTTCCTATCCTCTTCGGAAAAGGTATCTTTAATCATGTCCACAACAAGTATGGCGGGCTTCATTACGATCAAGTCCTCTTGTAACAGAAATGAACAGAGAGAACATCCTTACCTTTACAATCCTCTGAGAAACTCAGGCCGGAGTAAAGAAGGGTCCCTTCTTTCCAGCGCGTAATTTAGTTCCCCCATCATTCTCTCCTTTTCCTGAGGTAATCTTCCCCGCACCGCCTGATAATTTGAGGCATGCATGGAACTGAAAAAACAGGCAGTAAAATTAGAATTTTCTATGATTGTTCTCAGCTCTTCAAGAGACTCAAAGGGAGAGATGGGGTGAAATTTATCTTCTTTCCATTCCTGGTATAGAGGGGTACCGGAAACTAAGGTTAACGTCAGGGCGCCAGCATATTCAGGGTCAATTTCGGAAAGAACCCTGGCAGTCTCCATGGCATGTTCCCGGCTTCCTTCGAGGCCAGCCAGCCCCAAAATAACAGTCAGCGACATATTAATGCCTGCCTGCCTGGCTCTTTTCCCCGCTTCAATTATCTGATGGGAATTTATCCCCTTACCCACTTTAAGGAGTACCTCATCCCACCCACTTTCCAGGCCGGTATAAAAAATTCCTAATTTTAGCTCCTTGAGGGTTCTTAATTCGTCAGGGTTTCTCCTCAGAATATCTTGAGGAGTAGTGTAAGTGGCTATTCTCTCCAGATGAGGAAATTTTTCATTCAGATATGCGAGAATTTCCTTCAGTTTGGGGAAGGGATAAATTAAGGCATCACCATCCTGGAGAAACACCCTTTTCCCGTCCCAACTCCGGGCTATATGATACACAATATCAGGAACAGCGGATAACCAGATGCCGGTCTCCATGTACAGAGATAGGGCATCGATCTCTTCCTTCACCTCGCTGATTTCTCTGATCTGTAGTTTAGACCCGTAGTAACCGCAAAAGGTACAGGTATTGTTGGAGCAACCTTTAGTTAAGGGAAGAAAATAGCTTTTCCACTCACTCGGTGGTCTTATAATTTCCGGTCTTTCAAAATGCATCCCTTCCCCTTTTCTTGATGTAACAATCTCTACCGGATAACGAATTGTCTGAAAAGAACAATGGCTCCCCTTACCTGCTTAGACGGCGACTATCTCTTTAACCTCAGGCACCTCTTTATTAAGATGCTCTTCAAGCATTTCCATGACCATTTCCTTGCTCAGCCCGACTCCACAACTGGCCATGAAAATCTGGACTTTCAAAACACCATCATTGATTTCTCTTATTACCACATCAACACCTGCCAACATTGGTTTTATCTTAGACAGAGCAGCTTCAACCTTTTCTTTCATGATTTACCTCCCAAAGTTAATTAATAAGTAAGCGCTCAGCTGTCAGCTATCAGCAACCAGTAAAACAAGTCAAGACAAAACATACGTATGAAAACTCATCCTGGAAGTTGTGAACTTCCCCTGGTATCTTTCTGTTTTCGCTGAAAACTGAAGGCTGATAGCTGAACGCTTACGGTATTTTTATCTGCTGGTAGGTCACCTTTTTTGTCTAAATCTGTCTGTCGTACGATCTCGATGATTTTCCTGACCATTTTGGGGTCTTTTTTCCCCGGTGAAGTTTCAACGCCGCTGTTAATGTCAACAGCCTGGGGCAAAACTGTCTCGATGGCCTGCCGTATATTGTCCACGTTTAAACCACCGGAGAGGATGAGGGGGTGTGTCTCCTTGACCTTTATGGCCAGCTCCCAGTTCGCTTTTTTCCCCGTTCCTCCGTAGAGTCCAGGGTCATAGGCATCAACCAGGATCGTCTTTACAGGGTAGTTCCTCAACTTTACAAGGTCATGCGCCACTCGGAGGGAAAGGGACTTGATCAGGACAGACGCCGGAAATTGACGGCAATAGGCGGGAGATTCATCTCCGTGAAGCTGGATCATGTCAAGACCGCAGAATTCCACCAGTTCCCTAATCTCTTCGGCATCTTGATTGACAAAAACGCCGACCTTCGTAATTCCAGGGGGAAGCTCTTCGATAATTTTCCTGGCGACCTCCGGCGCCACGTACCGGGGACTCTTCGGATAGTAAATGAAACCGAGGGCGTCAGCCCCGCAATCGGCCGCATGCAAGGCGTCTTTCAGGTTTGTGATCCCGCAGATCTTTACCTTTGTCACTTTATTCCCCCTTACCCAGAAGTTCTCTCAGTTTTGCACCCATGTCGTGGGCCCGCATCAACGCCTCACCCACCAGGAAGCAATGAATACCCGCCTTCATCAGGATTTCAATATCTCCTCTTGTATGGATGCCGCTTTCGCTGACCACCGTCTTATCTCCGGGAATAGAAAGGACCAGTTCCAGGCTGGTTTTCAGGTCTGTAGAAAAATTTTTCAGGTCTCTGTTGTTGATCCCGATGATGTCAGCCCCGGCGGACAGCGCCTTATCCAGTTCTTCCCGTGTATGCGCCTCTGTGAGGGGGGAAAGTCCCAGCGATTCCGTCAGATGAATAAAATCCTTTAATTGTTCCTCTTTCAGGATACCGGCAATGAGGAGGAGGGCGTCACCGCCGATGACTCTCGTCTCGTAGATCTGGTAAGGATCAATAATAAAATCCTTCCTCAGGAGAGGGAGGTCAACGATTTTTTTAATACCGAGGAGGTAAGAGCTGTCTCCACCGAAAAATTTTTCCTCCGTGAGAACGGAGATGGCAGCGGCCCCGCTTTCTTTATAGATGACGGCAATCTTTACCGGGTTGAAGTCTTCTCTGAGGGTCCCTTTGGATGGGGAACGTCTCTTCACCTCAGCAATGATGGAACAGTCAGAGGATGAGATCGCCTCTCTGAAGTTGCGGGGGCAGGGCGTATCCCGGAGGGCTTCCTTCAGTTCAACAAGGGGTCTGATCCTCTTTAGATTGGCGACTTCTCCTTTTTTAGCCTCTACAATTTCTTCTAAAATCATGGTCCTCTTTTTTTTAAAAAAGTCATAAGTCATCCGTCGTAAGTCGTAAGTCAAGAGCAGAACCTCCTTCTCTAACTCTCTTGCCATTTCCACCCTTCAGTTCTGCCTGGGAAACAGGTTGTTCAGGTAGAGGAAGAAGGAAGTTTCCTGTATGACCAGGGGGCCACTTACGGAGCCAATGTCAGTTCAAGTGGTTTGGGCGGGGAGACGGGGTGTTCTATAAGAAGATTCTTACGATGGGTTTCTGTCCTCTTCAGTAATCCTTCTGTTTCATCTATGGTACGGGAAACAATGTCAATCACATCTCCAGCAATATCACCAGGAACATATTCTTCACCACATTTGGGGCATACCATCGCAGGGATACCAGACATAATAGCCCGAATCCCTTTTCTTTCAAAATTGATAGAGATTTCTTGTAATTCTGTTTTTGTTCCACATTCAGAACAGATAGTTATTAAACCTTTCCTTTCTTTCTTCTCCTTTGAGTTGGTGTTTCCCATTCCTCTTCGGATGGGATATAGGCAGTTACAAAATCTACTGGAGTTTTTGGATGGAGGTGTTCACAAATCACATGAAGAGGCAGTGTTAGTCCTTCAATAATGACGTCAGCGTAAAAGAGACATCTTTTACGTCCAGGGTATCTTTCTATAACAGAACCATTTAAGGTTACATAGATCATGTCTTCTTTTCTAAAGCCTTCTTTAACTGCATGTTGAATAGCGTGGGATCTGATAGCAAAATTACCATTGGTTATCTGGAAATGGAGGGCTTCAATATCCATTACAAATATCGTATCTATTTCCCACTAATACTAAATTCAAGCTTTTTTAAAATTTAGTATTTAGAGGTAATTGCAAAAGTCCAATTCTGGTAGCCGCAGGCTTTAGCCTGCGTTTTGTAACATATTGAAAACAAAGAGAACACGCAAACTAAAGTTTGCGGCTACATTTTAATTTCAAGACTTTTGCAATTACCTTTTTAGTATATAGAAAAAGGGAGGTTTGTCAAGTAGAATAGGTAACAGTGTTAGTAACACGTGATATGTCCGGTTTGTAGCACACAATCTGTCCGGTTTGTTA